>JADMKO010000159.1 GCA_015478785.1 Chryseobacterium sp.
CCCACAATAAGCAAATCAGCTTATATTTTTAATTCATAAGTATTTTTACTTATATTTGCAGGATGATTGCGGTAATTACCGGAGATATTATCAACTCTCAGCAGGCTGAAGCGGAGCTTTGGATGCAGAAACTGAAAACACTGTTCAGAAGTTGGGCGCAAACTCCTTCTGAATGGGAAATATACAGGGGAGACGAATTTCAGTACAAATGTGCTATAGATGAAGTTTTCACCAAAATCATTTTGATAAAATCCCTCGTCAAAACTTTTGAAAATCTGGATGTTCGTCTGGCTGTAGGAATAGGAACGGAGATTTTCAGTTCAGAGAAAATTACAGAATCCAACGGCTCAGCGTATGTTAATTCCGGAAGATTGTTGAATGAAATAAAACTGAACGGACGAACTCTCGCCATCAAAACACCTAACGAAAATATCAACACAGATCTTAATATTCTCTTCCAGTGGACATCACTGGATTTTGATAGTTGGACGGCGGTTTCCGCGGAAATCATTCATATTTTTGCACAGGATTCTACCCTCAGTCAGGAACAGGTAGCCAATCAGCTCAATATATCTCAATCTTCTGTCAGTCAGCGTCTCAAAAGAGTAAATTATGATTTAATCACGATGACTGATACGTATTTCAGAAAAAAAATTTCGCAGCTTTAACGGATGATTCTTACACAACTTATACTGGCTCATATCATCGGAGATTTCATCTTACAGCCGGGAAAATGGGTTGTCCGCAAGGAAGAAAAAAAAACAGCAAGTCAGGAATTGTACTGGCATATTTTTATTCATACAGTATTGAGTTTTATTTTTCTGTGGAATCTGGAACTGTGGTGGATGGCCGTGATTATCGGAATTTCTCATTTCATTATTGATGCGCTCAAACTTCATCTTCAAACCAATAAAACCAGGAAAGCAGCGTTCTTTTTAGATCAGGGTGCTCATCTTTTGGTTATTTTAATGATCTCCTTTTCCATCGGAGAAATTGATTTCAATTTTCTTCACGATCCGGAGTTCCTGAAAACCCTTACTGCGATGGTTTTTCTAACTTTTCCGGCTTCGGTAATCATCAAAATATTGCTCTCTTCGTGGATTCCGGAAACGCAGGAAATTAATAAAGTACAGACCGAAAGTCTGGTGAATGCAGGAAAATATATCGGAATCTTAGAACGTTTGCTGGTTTTTACCTTTATCGTTACTGAGCATTGGGAAGGAGTGGGATTTATGATTGCGGCGAAATCTGTTTTCAGGTTCAGTGATCTTGCGGAAGCCCGACAGCGAAAGCTGACAGAATACGTATTGGTAGGAACATTGCTGAGTTTTGGAATTGCCGTGATCGCAGGAATTATAGTGAAATTATAATATAAAAATTGATAAAAATTAAATTATGATAAACAAGGGGAATATGCTTTATGAAGGAAAAGCAAAACAAGTGTTTGAAACTGAAAACCCTGAAGAAGTGATCGTACGTTTCAAAGACGACGCTACGGCATTTAACGCACAAAAGAAAGGGCAGTTTGACCTGAAAGGCGAAATGAACAATGCTATTACGACGTTAATTTTTGAATACCTCACGGAAAAAGGAATCCCAACCCATTTTATCAAACAGCTGAATGAAAGAGAGCAACTGGTAAAAAAAGTGTCTATTATTCCTTTGGAAATGGTGGTTCGCAACTATACTGCCGGAAGTATGGCACAAAGGCTGGGCGTGGAAGAAGGCATTAAATCACCAGTAACCATTTTCGATATTTGTTATAAGAAAGACGAACTCGGAGATCCGTTGATCAATGATTATCACGCGATATTTCTGGGGGCAGCAACCCGCGAAGAGTTGGAGGAAATGTATACTTTGACAGGAAAAGTAAACGAACTCCTGATAGAACTTTTCGATAAAATGAATATCATACTGGTAGATTTCAAAATTGAACTTGGAAAAACCTCTGACGGAAAAATAATTCTTGCTGATGAAATTTCTCCCGATACCTGCAGGCTGTGGGATAAAGATACCATGAGAAAGCTGGATAAAGACCGTTTTCGGAGAGATCTGGGCGATGTTACAGAAGCGTATGTAGAAATCTACGAACGTTTGAAAAAAGTACTTAATAAATAATAGAGATTTGCAGCCTGAATAAATAAGCCTGCATGAAAAAAATGAAAAATTCAGAACAATTACAAAAAAGTAATTATTTACAGCAGTTTCAAAATAGGCCCTATGGAAGGAATCTGTTTCGGACCGGAGAAGAAGAAAATACGGATGCGCCTGAAGAAGAATGTGGAATTTTCGGATTGTATTCAGAGAATGATGTGGATACTTTTTCGCTTTCCCAGTTTGGCTTATTTGCCTTGCAGCACAGAGGGCAGGAAGCCTGTGGAATTTCGGTGGCTAAAAATGGAAAAATATTCAATATAAAAGATGAAGGCTTGGTGCTGGATGTTTTTAAAGATATTGAAAATCCTGAGAATTTCATGGGAAATTCCGTCATCGGACACACAAGATATACAACGGCCGGAGACAAAAAAAAATACAATTTCCAACCTTTTTTCGCGAAAAACGAATATGACCAAATTATTCTTTCCATCGCACACAACGGAAATCTTACCAATGCCAAACAGCTGAAAAAAGAACTGGAAGAAGAAGGCGTTGTTTTTAAAGCCACTTCCGATTCGGAAGTCATTCTTCGTTTGATTCAGAAGAATCTGGATCTTGGCTTGCGGGGGGCCATCAAAGAAACCATGGAAAAAATTCAGGGGGCGTATTCGGTAGTAGGAATTACGCGGAATAAATTTTTTGCTTTCCGGGATTTTCATGGCATACGTCCGTTGGTTTTAGGAATGATGGATGACAAAACCTTTACTGTAGCATCTGAAAGTGCTGCACTGGACGGAATCGGTGCGAAGTATGTACGCGATATCAAACCCGGCGAAATTGTTTACACCAGCGATCATGAGAAAGGGCTTCAGAGTTTTATGGTAAAAGAAAACTGCGAACGAAGAATCTGTTCCTTTGAATATATTTATTTTGCGCGGCCCGATTCACAAATGGAAAACATCAACGTGTATGATATTCGTGAAAAATCAGGCGAAAAAATTTGGGAACAGGCTCCGGTAGATGCAGATATCGTCATCGGTGTTCCGGATTCCGGAGTTCCGGCAGCCATCGGGTTTTCCAGAGCATCAGGTATTCCGTTTCGTCCCGTTTTGGTGAAAAACCGCTATATCGGACGTTCATTTATTGTTCCGACGCAGGAAATGCGCGAAAGAATTGTTAATCTGAAACTGAATCCAATCATTTCTGAAATACGGGGCAAAAGAGTAGTGATCATCGATGATTCCATTGTTCGCGGGACAACGTCTAAACGTCTGGTGAAAATTATGAAAGACGCCGGAGTGAAAGAAATTCACTTCAGAAGTGTTTCTCCGCCCATTATTGCGCCGTGTTTTTTAGGAATTGATACGCCTTCAAAGGATGATTTAATTTCCGCAAACATGACAAAGGAGGAACTTAGGAAATATCTGGGTGTAGACAGTCTGGAGTTTCTGAGTATGGAAAATCTCAAAATTATTTTAGGCTCTTCAAACCACTGTTTCGGTTGTTTTACCGAAAAGTATCCAGTGGAAAAAGGAGAAGATGACGGATTATTCCAATAAAATTGACCAAAAAACGAACCGGCCGGAAAAAATCCCGGCCGGTTCATTTATAAAGAACTGTGTTTAGAATTTATAAGCTAATCCCACCTGAAAAGCGTTGTTCTTAACAGAGCTTCCTGTCGGACGGTCTTTCGCAATGTCTGTAAATCCTGCTACATATCTTGCCGTCAAACCGATATTTGGGGTGAAGTAATATCCTGCACCTAAGCCTAATCCGAAGTTGAAACTATTCAGGTCGTCTTTGTAATTTCTTGATTCATCAATTACGTTGTTGGTATCTTGATTTGTAAGCTTATTTTTGGCGCTTACCAATAAACCAAATTCAGGCCCGGCTTCTAAATAAAACGACGGTGTCGCGTTGTATTGGAACATTACGGGCAATGCGATGTAATCCAGATTTCTGGTAAAGGAATAATTGTTTCCTAAAACATTGGCGTTGTACTTATCCCCGTATTGGGTGTAAATCAACTCTGGTTGTATACTGAAATTTGCTGCTATCGGCGCATTCATAAACAAACCGGCATTAAATCCAATTTTTGATTTCTGATTTTCTAAACCTTCTTCGGATGAAAGTGACGATACATTCATTCCGGCCTTAATTCCAAACTGCTGTGCAAATGTTAAAGAACTCATTGCGATGGCAGCCCCTAAAAATAACTTTTTCATAATTTTCAATTTTAGTTAATCCAATTTTTAAATTTTACTGTAGTCCTGTAAAAAACCTCATGGTTCCTTTTGTTCAAGACGCTTGGAAACTTTCAAATTGTTTGCCAAACCTGATTTATAAGCGATGCTATGCTTTGCTTTAAGCACGGAATATATTGTGAATCAGTAAGCTAGATTATGCTAAAATAATTATTAAAAGAATTCGCTTTTGACAGTTTTAAGACAGATTTTTATAGTAATTCAAGCTGTTGAGGATAGATTTTTCTGAACATTGCTGATTAAAAACACAACTTCCGATTTCATTGATCAAACTAAAATTAATAGTCGAACCTGAGTTCTTTTTGTCCTGTTGCATCAGTTTTATCAAGTGCCCGAAATGGTCTTCTTCAATAGAAAGTTGAGGAAAATATTTTCTGATTTTTAAACTTATCGAATCCAACAGTGTTTCAGAAATCAGATGTTGCTCAAAAGAAAGATATATTTCGCACAACATCCCTGCTGCTATGGCTTCACCGTGGGCAACAGGAGTCTCTTTATGAAGGAAAAAACTTTCTATGGCATGTCCGACAGTATGACCAAAATTTAATATTTTTCGGATGTTTTTCTCGTGAAAATCCTGTTCTACAATCCTGTTTTTAATGGCGGTGGAAGCACTGATGAACGGAGTTATTCCTTCTGAAGTCAGGTTTTTAAGCGAAGTTAACTGTAGCCAATGCTCAGCGTCAGCAATCAATCCGTGTTTCAGCATTTCTGCAAATCCGCTTCTGAGTTCGCGGAAGAGCAGCGTTTTCAGAAAATCAGGATAAAGAAATACTTTTTCAGGCATCGCAAAAGTACCGATCATATTCTTTAAAGAATGTAAATCGATTCCGGTTTTTCCGCCTACAGCAGCATCGCACATGCTTAATAATGAGGTTGGAATATTAATAAAACGAATCCCTCTTTTATATGTTGAGCCCACGAAACCGCCTAAATCCGTGATAACGCCGCCACCGAGATTAATGAGCAATGATGACCTGTCGGCTTCGTATTCTGCCAGAATTTCCCAAAGCTGAAGCGCAGTTTCTATCGTTTTCATTTCTTCGCCAGGATCTATTTCAATAATTTCAAAAGGAATATCGGTTTCCATATTTCCCAATAAAACAGGCAGGCAATACTGATGCGTATTTTCATCTGTAAGAATAAAAATTTTGCTGATGCTCTTCTGTTTTAAAAGCATATTGAGTTGGGAAAATTCATGATCAAGAACAGAAATCATATTGTATTTTCGTACAAAATTAAACATTATAGTTATTGAAAATGCAGTACTGTCCCGTTTAAATTAATTATCTTTGCACGAAATTAAATGATATAAGATGAGCCGAGATAGAGATCGATCAGAAAGGCCGAAAAGACCGAGAATTAACAAACCCGGTTCAGGTGAAGCAGGATCTCGGAATAGCGAGCCGAGGCTGTTTACCAAAGGTGAAGCCAAAGAGTTTGACAGAAATTCCAATAATAAAAGGTCAGGAAAATCCTTTGACGCCAGAGATAAATACGAAAAAGGAGAGTTGAAATATAACAAGAAGCCCTATAAAAGACCGGAAACTCAGGAGGACAGAACCCGAAGTTTTGTTCAGAAAAGGCGACTTCAGAAAATAGAAAAAGATATTCATAAGGATACCATCCGTCTCAATAAATATGTTGCCAACGCCGGAATTTGCAGCAGAAGAGAAGCAGATGAACTGATCCGTCAGGGATTGGTACAGGTGAATGGGGAAGTGGTAAGCGAAATGGGTTATCAGGTACAAAAAACCGATAGGGTAGTATTTGACGGTCAGGGAATTACACCTGAAAAGCCAGTGTATGTTCTCCTGAATAAACCAAAAGGATATATTTCTACCACCAAGGATGAAAAAGCCAGAAAAACAGTAATGGATTTGGTAGCGAATGCATCTCCGTACCGTATTTTTCCGGTTGGAAGATTGGACAGAAGCACGACAGGCGTTATTTTGTTGACGAACGACGGGCATCTTACCAAGAAGCTGACACATCCTTCTTTTCAGATGAAGAAAATCTATCACGTTACCCTCGACAGAAAATTGGGTCAGGACGATTTGAAAGCCATTGCCGAAGGAATAAGATTAGATGAAGGGATCGCAGAAGTTCACAGTATTTCTTACATAGAAGGAAAACCCAAAAATGAAATCGGTGTTGAAATTCACATCGGCTGGAACCGTGTGATAAGACGAATTTTCCAGAAATTAGGCTACGAAGTCGAGACTTTGGACAGGGTAATGTTTGCCGGACTTACCAAGAAAAACATCAAACGCGGACACTGGAGAATCCTCACAGATCTGGAAGTGAATACGCTTAAAATGTTATAGAAAAACACAACATTTCAAATAAAAAAAGCGGAAATTTTTCCGCTTTTGTCTTATCCTAAAATTGTGACGCTGTTCTCAATCATCTGATAAATTGCGTCTCTTCCGTTCTCCGGTTTTGCATTCACCGCTTTGGTTCCGTTAAAGTGAAGGCAGGTTACATATCCGTTTCGGGCCGCATCGATACAGGTGTGTTTCACGTTGTAATCCATCGCCAGACCTACAATTTCCAACAGCTGAATTTCATGAAATTTCAAGAAATCATCAAGGCCGGTTTTCATAAAATGATTGTTATCCTGAAAAGCACTGTAACTGTCAAATTCAGGATTTTTGCCTTTTTGAATAATATGAGTGGCACGATTTACTTCCAGATCCGGGTGAAATTCTGCGCCGAAAGTATTCTGAACACAATGATCCGGCCACATAAACTGTGGCGCTCCGTTTCGCGTGATAGTTTCGCCCACTTTCCGTCCGTTGTTGGAGGCAAAAGCCTTATGATCTGCGGGATGCCAGTTTTGCGTCAGAACAATTTGATCATAATGATTTTCTTTCATGATGAGATTAATATAGGGAATAATTTGATTCGCTTCTGGTACGGCAAGGGCTCCTCCTTCACAAAAATCATTCTGAACGTCGACAACAATGAGTGCTTTTTTCATTAAAATTATTTTAAAAATCCTGTAAGACCATGTCAAAACAGAATTGTAAATTTACAAATTCAAAACGCAAAAGCACCGCCAAAACTTTGAACGTGTCAAATCGTCCGATAATTAACTAATTCAAAAACAAACGATGAGTTTTTTTAAAACATTATTTACTCCTTCTGCCGCTGAAGATCCCGCTGATTTCTGGAAAATGATTTCTTCCGAAACTGATGTAGAAGAGGCACTGGCAGATTCTTACGGTAATAAAGTTGTGATTTTCAAACACTCTACACGGTGTCACATCAGTAAAAGAGTATTGAAAAATTTTGAAAAACAGGTGAAAAAAACAGATAAAGAAGCCATCTATTACTTTCTTGATCTGCTGAGTTACCGCTCAATTTCTGATGCTATCGCAGAACGCCTGGAAGTTCAGCACCAAAGTCCGCAAATGATCGTGTTGGAAAACGGCATTGCAGTTCGGAATGCATCACATCAAAATATTTCCCTGAATATCCTTTGATATGTAGAAAATATTTCTATTTTTGCAAAACTTTTTGGGGGATTGGCGCAGTTGGCTAGCGCGTTTGACTGGCAGTCAAAAGGTCACGGGTTCGAATCCCGTATTCTCCACGTAAACCATTTGCGGACTGCAAGTGGTTTTTTTATTTCCGCTACTCAAATTATTTGTACCTTTCTTAAAATTTCAAAATGCAGATCCTCCTCAAAACTCTATATTTATACGAAGTCCAGATTGCACAAACCAAACTGGAATCGCGTGGAATTCCCTCTTATATCCGCAACGAATTTGTGAATAATGTTGCCGTAATGCCCGTTGCTGAAAATTATATCCTCGTAGTAAACGAACTGGATTATGAAAAGGCATTGTCCATTTTACAGGAAGCCGAAGAATATCAACAACCGGATGATGAGGAAGAGCAATCTTCATAGAGATGATGAGGAGTGAAAATCCTTGTTCCACGCCTCATTTTTTCCTATTTTTACCAAAAAATTGACGCTATGACAGACTGGAAAACAGTTGGGAATTACGAAGATATTACCTATAAAAAATCAAACGGTGTTGCCCGGATTGCCATCAACAGGCCAGACCTTCGCAACGCGTTTCGCCCGAAAACAACTTCCGAATTGTACGATGCTTTTTACGACGCTTCTGAAGATTCCTCTATCGGTGTAGTATTGCTCACCGGCGAAGGACCAAGTTCCAAAGACGGCGGTCATGCATTTTGTAGCGGAGGCGATCAGAAAGCACGTGGACATCAGGGATATGTGGGAGAAGACGGCCGTCATCGGTTGAATATTCTTGAAGTTCAGCGGTTGATCCGCTTTATGCCAAAAGTGGTTATTGCTGTGGTTAACGGTTGGGCGGTTGGCGGCGGACATTCACTTCACGTGGTTTGCGATCTTACTTTAGCCAGCGAAGAACATGCGATTTTCAAACAGACAGATGCCGATGTGACCAGCTTTGACGGTGGTTACGGCTCGGCGTATCTTGCAAAAATGGTGGGACAGAAAAGAGCCCGCGAGATTTTCTTTTTGGGAAGAAATTATTCAGCAAAGGAAGCTTTCGAGATGGGTATGGTGAACGAAGTAGTTCCGCATGCAGAACTGGAAAAAACCGCTTATCAATGGGCGCAGGAAATTTTGGCAAAATCACCAACTTCCATCAGAATGCTGAAGTTTGCCATGAATTTGACGGATGACGGAATGGTTGGGCAGCAGGTTTTTGCCGGCGAAGCGACGCGTTTAGCCTATATGACTGAGGAAGCAAAAGAAGGCAGAAATGCATTTTTAGAAAAAAGAAAACCGGATTTCGGAGAGAACAACTGGATTTCTTAAATTTTTTCAATACCTGTTTCTAAAAAAAATAAATGTCTGATTTTCAAAATGAGCCGATAACTATGTCGCAACTTCCCGATTTCGAGGAAGTAAATCTGGAGCCTGTCTCTAAAAAATATCTGAAAGTATTGATTTTCAATGCTCTCATTTTTTCAATGGTGCTTATCGTTTCGTACTCCGTTTCGTTATTTTTCTTTTATGAATTACTTGGAAATGTGCTGATTTATATTGGAATTATTATTCTCTTATTGATCGTCCTGAACATTATCTGGACATTATTTGAATTTAAAAATCGAAAATTTGCACTTCGCGAAAAGGATTTGATTTACAAAAGAGGGCTCCTTCGCCATACAACTTCCATAGTTCCCTTCAATAGAATTCAGCATATTACGGTTTTGGAAGGTTGGTATTCCCGAAAATTAGGCCTGAAGTCGGTGGCGGTTTATACTGCAGGCGGAACGTGGGCAATGATGAAAATTGCAGGATTACCAAAAGAAACAGCCGATAAAATAAATCAGTTGATACTGAGGAAAATTGACGAAGAAGAAACTGCAAACGCTGAAAATTTAACCGACCCTGAACATGATTAACCCCGGATTTTCGGAGCCGCAACGCCAGTCTCCGTTGAGCTTTGCTATTCTTTTTTTGTCAGTTTTAGGAAATCTTTTAAAGAATTTCGGGGTGGTTCTGGTGATTATTTTTTTTCGCGAAAATACCGGTTACAAACAGTTGATTCTGAGTGGCATTCTGCTTTTTGCACTTCTTTTCGCGATAGGAATAGCGTATTTGCGTTTCCGAAAATTCACATTTCTTATCAATAACGACACGAACGAATTTATCCTTACAAAAGGAATTATCAATACTTCACAGACCAATATTGAAAAAAGGAAAATTCAGGAAGTGATCATCAGCCAGCCTTTTTTGCATAAAGTTCTGGGAATTTATCAAGTGGAAATTGATTCTCCGGGAACGGATAAAAAAGACTTGAAAATAGATGCTGTATCTTATGAAACAGCGCAACAGTTGAGGGAAATGCTTGTGGTTGCGAAATCCGATCCGGAATTCGCAGCTGATTCTTTTGATGCTCCAGGAGCCATATCAAAACCGGTTTCAGAATTTAAAATTTCTCCGTTATCATTGATGAAATGGGGATTTACTTCAGATTATATTTACAGTACTTTCGCACTCATCGGAATTGTTTTTTATTTGTTTGATAAGCTCAATGATTTTTTCATGGATCAGATAGAAACTGCTTTCGACGATGAAATGTGGCAGGAATATCTTCTTTTTTCAAATGTTCTGATTGTTGCTGCAGTTATTTTGTTTTTCTGTACAGCGGTATTTATCAATGCCTTAAGAAAAATTATTACCTATTGGGACACCCGTGTTCAGTGGGAAAATAAAAGAGTAAAAGTTTCGTACGGACTGTTCAACTCCCGTGAAGCGGTGATTAATCCCGAGAAAGTTCAGCAATTGATTTCTACGCAGAATATTCTTCAGAAAAAAATCAATATTGGGGGTTTGAAGATCACTCAGATTGGCGAAGATGAATTTGACAACAATACCAGCACCACCATTCCGGCCTGTAATAATGACGAAAAGGAGAGACTTCAAAATTTCTTTTTCGGAACAGAAGTCACCTTTAAGGAAACAGTTCGCATGGTGAAATTCCGATTGGTATCGCGCTTGGTAGTGTGGGCAGTGGTAGGATCGGGAATTGTAGGTTCTGTCTTATATTTTTTTGAAATTCCCGTATATTTTCTGCTATTCTACACTATCTTTGTTAGCATTCTTGTAGTACTTAAATTTATAAATTCCCGGCTTTATTTTGGCGAAAAATTCATGAAAGAACGTTCAGGAATCTGGGATGTGGATGAGAAAATTTCCAGAATTCAGGATACGCAGATGATCGAAGTGTCACAATATTTCTGGCAACGCAAACGCGGTATTGGCACCGTGAATATTTATACGGCAGGAGGCAGCATTTCGCAGGGAAGCAGCAAAATGAAAACCATCAGAAAGTGGGTAAATTACATCGTATATCAAACGGAAATTAAAAACTGGAATACATAAAATAAAATGACAAACTGGATAAATGCAGCGCGATTAAGAACACTTCCGCTTTCGTTAAGTGGAATAATTACAGGATCTTTCATTGCAAGATGGAGGCTGGATGAAGAAGGCCAAACCGGGGATTGGACGGTGTTTGCTTTGGCGGTTTTGGTAACATTGCTGTACCAGATTCTGTCTAATTTTGCCAATGATTATGGCGACGGAATAAAAGGAACCGACCAGAAAAGAAGCCTTCAGGCTGAAGAAAGAACGGTTGCTTCGGGAAAAATTACCGCCGGACAAATGAAAAATGC
>JADMKO010000160.1 GCA_015478785.1 Chryseobacterium sp.
ACTCTCGGCCAGGCTACACAGGGATTGGCCAATTACCTTCATCAGCAGTTTTCAAGTGAAACGATAAAAATTGCCATTGCCTATGATGTACGGAATAACTCCCGGGAATTCGGAAAACTGGTTGCGGATGTCCTCACAGCCAACGGAATTAAAGTGTTGCTTTTTAAAGATCATCGCCCGACTCCCGAACTTTCGTTCACGGTAAGAGATAAAAAATGCCATGCCGGAATTGTCCTCACCGCTTCACACAATCCGCCGGAATATAACGGATATAAAGTGTATTGGAACGACGGTGCGCAGATTGTTCCGCCACATGATGAAGCGATTATTAACGAAGTTTATTCGGTTCAGTTTGATAAAATTAAATTTCAGGGGAATGATGATTTAATTGAATGGATCGGTGCCGAACAGGACGATGTGTACATAAATGCCTGCATTGAGAATTCGTTATATCAAAAGGATAAAATCGGCTATGAAAACCTGAATATTGTGTTTACTTCCATCCACGGAACCACGTATGCTACGATTCCGAAAGCACTGGAAAGAGTAGGTTTCAGAAAAATTGATCTGGTTCGCGAACAGATGATTCCGAGTGGGAATTTCCCAACAGTAGATTCTCCCAATCCTGAAGAGCCTGCAGCGTTGGAAATGGCGCTGGATTTGGCAGAATTAACCAATGCTGATATTGTTATCGGAACAGATCCTGATGGCGACCGATTGGGAATTGCCGTTAGAAATCTGGAAGGAAAAATGCAGTTGCTGAACGGAAACCAATGCAATACCATTCTGACCTATTATATTTTAGATCAATGGAAAAAAGCCGGAAAAATCACAGGAAAAGAGTTCATCGGATCCACGATTGTAACTTCAGATATTTTCTTTGATATTGCTGAAAAGTTCGGTGTAGATTGCAAAGTTGGGTTAACGGGATTCAAATGGATCGGCAAAATGATCCGGGATTATGAAGGTAAAGAAAAATTCATCTGCGGTGGCGAAGAATCTTTCGGATTTATGACCGGAGATTTTGTCCGCGATAAGGATTCCTGCGGTTCCATTTTATTGGCCTGCGAAATTGCGGCGTGGTGCAAAGCCAACGGAAGTTCGGTGTTTCAGTACATGATCGAAATTTATAAAGATTTGGGAATGTATTATGAAGGCCTCATCAACGTAGTGAAAAAAGGCAGGGAAGGTGCCATCGAAATTGAACAGATGATGAAAAATTACCGGGAAAATCCACCGTTGGAAATTGCCGGTTCGCCTGTCGAAGAAATTAAAGATTTCAAAGAACAAACCTGTCATGTGGTTTCTTCCGGGTCAACTAAAGTGATGGATGATATTCCAAAGTCTAATGTTCTTATTTACTATACTCAGGAGGGAACCAAGGTTTGTGTACGGCCTTCCGGAACCGAACCGAAGATTAAATTTTACGTTTCTGTGAAAGACACCATTTCTTCGGAAGCGGAATTTTCGAAGAAACTCGACATTCTTTCTGAAAAAATAGACAGTGTAAAAACGGCACTGAACTTATAAACCACAAGCTGATTCTGCAAAAATCAGCTTTTTTATTTTAATCAGGCAACCTTTTTCAATTCTTAGCGTCTTTATAGCAGAGAGTAAACCATGAGCCATTTGTTGGAACATCATTTTATAGAAGCAAAAAAACAAAACCGTAACGCCCAAAAAGCATTGTACGAAATGTTTTCCGGAAAGATGCTCTCCATTGCTTTATCGTATACCGGAAACCTGCACGATGCCGAAGATGTTTTGCAAAACGCCTTTTACAAAGGATTTACCAAAATAAATGACTGTAAAGATTGGAAAACTTTTCCGGGTTGGCTCCGGAGAATCGTCATCAATGAAAGCATTAGTTTCCTCCGGCAAAATCAGAAGATCGTGTATTCGGACATCTCGGAAATAGCTGAGGAACCGGAAATCGAAAGTGATTTTGCCGACATCAGTCTGGAAGAAATTTTCACTCAAATGCCGACAGGGTATAAAGTGGTGTTCAATCTTTTTGTTTTTGAAGATAAAAAACATCAGGAAATTGCTGAACTGCTCAGGATTACGGAAGGAACCAGCAAAAGCCAGTTGAATAAGGCAAAAAGATGGATTTCTGAATATTTAAAAACCCAATGTTATGAACAATAAACACTTGGAAAAGCTAAAACAAGAATACGAAGAACAGGAAACCGCTCCTTCGTCGTCCGTTTGGGAAACTCTGGAGCAGCGGCTTTCGGAAGAAAATCATATTCATGTGATTCAAAAGAAGAAATCGGGAGCTTGGCTAAAATATGCTGCAGTTCTTCTTCTTTTGTTAGGAGCAACAGTTATTTGGTGGATGAACGATGGGAATGAAGAAATAGTAATCCGGAAGCAGAATCCAGTAATCGTTCAAAATTATGAAAAAACCGTTGTTTCTCAAAAAGTGAATACACAAAAAAGTGTTTCTAAAGTGCAGGAATCTCAACGGGAGTTTCAAACAAGTGTAAATAAATCTGCTCCTGTTTCATTATCGGAAAACACCAGAATAAAAATTGAAACAACACCTGAATCAACAACGGATATTGTGCAGAATCCCGAACCTCAACATATTGCTGTCGTTCCGAATGAAGAAGTGATTTCAAAACAACCGGAAAAACAGTATATTAAAGCGAACGATCTTCTTTTTTCACGAAAACTGGAGAAAACGAGAAATCATGATCATGAAAATGACCGAAGAATGGGCGCGCGTGGAAACAATATAAAACCTGATTTCATCAGTGTTTTGGGTGCGAGAATATATAGCGACGAATAATTTTAAACTACATATTTTATGAAAACAATTAAACTGGTACTGATTGCCTTTCTGTTATTGCCTTTTGGCTTTTGGGCGCAGGAAAATCCGATTTTGAAAAAGCAGATAAGAAATTACACGCAAAGGATCGACAGCATTGTTACGGTAGAAAAAAAATTGATGAATACCGAACTGGACGGCGTTGAAAAAAGATTCAGCGACAACCAAATTTCGGAAACCGAAAAGCAAAACCTGAACAGGGAAATAGCTCAGAAATACGAAAAAAGCATCAACGAAAAAGTGAATGTTGAGAAATCCAGGTTGGAAGACATTACCCAAACCGCCGTCAACGACGCTGTTTTCGGTACCCCAAAAAATAAGGAAAAGTATTTCCGCTCTTCACGCAATGCGATTCTGGAATTGGGATATGATATGAAGGAAATAAAAGATCCTGAAGATCCTAAAAATTATCTGAGTTCGTTTGGATATGTTTTCAATATTTCTTTGCTAAACCACACTTCCGAAAAAGCACTTTTTGATTTTGGAAATCACCGTCAGCTGAAAACCGGAATATCCGGTGGAATGACGATCCGGTACGAAGGACAGCTGGGCAAATATACCAGTCCTGTATTTTACCGTCTGGGATTGGGCTGGAGAGTGGATGAAATGGAAGTTCGGAATTCTAAAGTATTTGCGCAGGATGAACATCGCCTGTTCATCACTGATTTTCAGCAAGGAGAATTGAAATACGCTTCGCTTCGAACCGATTACATTATGCTGCCCGCTGAAGTTATTTTTGTGCTGAACCCAAAATACAAATCGTATCAGGGAAGGGAGTATATCGACAATACAAAGAAACAGTTCAGGATTGGAGTCGGAGTGTATGGAGGCGTGAAAATCAACGACTGGATATTTACGGAGTATAAAAATAATTTAGGCAACGAAATTCGTTCTTTTGAAAGCGTTTCTCCCGGTTTGAACGGGGCTGTTTTTGGAGGGAAATTAAGTTTTGGATACTCATGGTTCAATATTTATGTTACCCGGGATTTTACTCCAATCTTTAAGGAAAATGCTGATGTTCGAAATAAATATGCTACTCAAGTCGGGGTAGATATTATTGCCCTCACCTTTTAACAGCATTCACGATGCTCAGGAAAAACACACTTTCACAGGTGTGTTTTTTTTCGTAATTTGCAGGATTATTTTTTTCTTGCGTGAGTCATTTAAAATCTCTTTGCATTGGTGTTCTTTTGCTGGTATTTGTGAAAAGTACCGCACAGGATCAGTTGTTTTTCGATCCTGACGTTCCCCCAAAATGTGCGATGATCAAAGAAGGCACTTTTGTTTCCAATATTTATCCTTCCTCGGAATGGACCATGACGGTGCACAAAGAAATACAAACGGAATTGTATGACAATGGAAAAAAGTTTGTCAAAATAATTCAGCATTTTAACGATGCAAATCCTTGTCAATATGAGCTTGTCGTTCTTGAAGATGCTGATCTTGATAACGGAATTTCGCCGGGAGATCATTTCGTGAATACCATTATCGCAACTCAGGGAGATTTAATTCAGTTAAAGTCAGAAAGTAAAGATAAAGGAGTCATCCTTGTATTAAAAAAAATAAAATAGTCAATTTTTAAAATTTATAATAGAATGAAAGAAGTATTCATCGTTTCTGCAGTCAGAACGCCAATGGGAAGCTTTATGGGAAGCCTTGCTTCTGTACCCGCCACAAAATTGGGCGCAACAGCCGTAAAAGGAGCATTGGACAGAATAAATATGGATCCTGCTTTGGTGCAGGAAATTTACATGGGAAATGTGCTTCAGGCCGGCGAAGGCCAGGCTCCTGCAAGACAGGTAGCGATAGGAGCAGGTTTGTCCAACGAAACTCCTGCAACTACGATTAATAAAGTTTGCGCATCGGGAATGAAAGCGGTGATGATAGCAACACAGGCAATAAAAGCTGGTGATGCCGATATTATTGTAGCCGGAGGTATGGAGAATATGTCGTCAGTTCCGCATTATTTTTCTGCCAGAAATGCAACCAAACTGGGAGATGTCAAAATGCAGGACGGAATGGTGCTCGACGGATTGACGGATGTGTATAATAAAGTGCACATGGGAGTTTGTGCCGAAAAATGTGCTGCCGAATATGAAATTTCCAGAGAAGATCAGGATAATTTCGCTGTGGAATCTTACAAGCGTTCCGCAAAAGCTTGGACCGACGGTAAGTTTCAAAACGAAGTGGTTCCGGTAGAAATTCCACAGAGAAAAGGAGAGCCGGTTATTTTTGCTGAAGATGAAGAATATAAATCTGTGAATTTCGACAGAATTTCAACGCTTCCTACTGTTTTCCAAAGAGAAAAGGGAACCGTAACTGCCGCCAATGCTTCTACGCTGAACGACGGTGCTTCTGCACTAATTCTCGTTTCCAAAGAGAAAATGGAAGAACTGGGGCTGAAACCTTTGGCGAAAATTATTTCTTATGCTGATGCAGCGCACGAACCGGAATGGTTCACCACAGCGCCTTCAAAAGCACTTCCGAAAGCACTGAAAAAAGCAAACATGGAAGTTTCAGATATTGATTTCTTTGAATTTAATGAGGCGTTTTCAGTAGTGGGACTAGCCAATAATAAAATCCTGGGACTGGATGCCGGAAAAGTAAATGTGAACGGCGGTGCAGTTTCTTTAGGACATCCGCTGGGAAGTTCAGGTTCAAGAATTATCGTAACGCTGATCAATGTTTTAAAGCAGAATAACGGACGATATGGTGCAGCAGCCATCTGTAACGGTGGAGGCGGAGCTTCTGCCATCGTGATTGAAAATATGCAGTAAAATAAACGAACTGCTCAGGAATAAACCATTAAGAATAAATAACACTATTTTTCTTAATGGTTTTTATATTTTTGTCTAAACAATTCCAAAAATGAAGGAAACAACAGCGTTGAAATCCAGCGGTATCAAAAACAATCCGAAAATAATGAAAGCCTGGGCCGTGTACGACTGGGCGAATTCGGTGTATTCTTTAGTGATTACTTCAACTATTTTTCCGATTTATTATGCCATTTTAACAACGATTACTGAAAAGAAAGTATTTATAAAAGAAACAGGGCTTTGGATCGATGTTCCGGTTCGCCATAAAATCGAAATTTTTGGAAATACCTATCATCCGGATGCCGTGTACGGCTATTCACTCACAGTTTCTTTTTTTATTGTCGTCCTTCTTTCGCCGTTTTTGTCTTCACTTGCAGATACCATTGGTAATAAAAAATCTTTTCTTCAGTTTTTCTGTTATCTTGGAGCCACTTCATGTATGGGATTGGCGATGTTCACAGGAATGAATAACGTTTTCCTCGGGCTTCTTTTCAGTATTACGGCAAGTGTCGGGTTCTGGGGAAGTTTGGTGTTTTACAATTCTTTTCTCCCGGATATCGCTTCCAAAGACAAACAGGATGCTTTGTCGGCTAAAGGCTATGTGTATGGATATATCGGATCGGTGGTTTTAGTAATTATCTGTTTGGTACTCATCATGTTTGTTGCTCAGAATGAAGAGCAACGGTTGATTTATACCCGTGTCAGTTTCCTGCTTACGGGTGCATGGTGGTTTGGATTTTCGCAATATACTTTTAAGCATTTGCCACAATTTGGTAAAGTAAAAGACCAGTTGCCGAAAGATCTGGTACTTTTAAACTATAAAAATATCTTCAACAAACACAAGGAACAAGGTGGTTTTTGGGTGGTTTTGAATGACAATATCAGCTTCTATAAAGACATAGGGAAACAAAGTTTTAAAGAGCTTTTCAAGGTCGGAAGGATTTTGTTTAAAGATACCAATCTGAAATTTTTCCTTTCCAGTTTCTTTTTTTACAGCGTCGGGATGCAGACGATTTTCCTCATGGCAACCCTTTTCGGGAAAAGCGAAATTAATCTCGATCAGGGAAAGCTGATTGCTACACTTTTGGTAATTCAGATTGAAGCCATTTTGGGAGCCATTTTTTTCTCGAGGTTATCCAGAAGAATCGGAAACAAAAATGTAATTTCTATTACAGTTGTTTTATGGATCATTGCCTGTTTGTCAGCGTATTATCTGAACAAAGAAAACCCTTACGTCGAGTATCAGTTTTACGGAGTTGCCGCTGTTGTAGGTTTGGTTATGGGCGGTCTTCAGGCGATGTCGAGGTCTACTTATTCCAAACTTTTGCCGGAAGAAAGCAATGACAATACCACGTATTTCAGTTTTTATGACGTCCTGGAAAAGTTCGCCATCATCCTCGGAACTTTTATTTTTGCCACGCTGATTGAGAAGTTTGACAACATGCGTTTCGCAGCACTGTCCATGACTTTTTTCTTTGCAATTGGTTTGGTATTGATCCGTTTTGTAAAATTGAATGCACCAAAAAACAAAGATGTTTTGTAAATATCCGCTGTTTCCTTAGCATAAATTTATAGATATTCTGGGAATGTTTCACAAAAAGTAGAAACACCTAATTAAAGTTATCAAAAAGTTAATTTTTCAAGATTTTTTTATCAATTCATTAAAAAACACTATTTTTGCACCCGTAAAAATCCCTTATGCAAAATATCAGAAATATTGCGATTATCGCACACGTTGACCACGGAAAAACCACACTGGTCGACAAAATCATTCACGCCACCAGCATTTTCAGAGAAAATCAGGAATCCGGAGAACTCATCATGGATAACAATGACTTGGAACGCGAACGTGGAATTACCATTCTCTCCAAGAATATTTCCGTTACCTATAAAGATACCAAAATTAATGTCATCGATACTCCCGGTCACGCCGATTTCGGTGGTGAGGTAGAAAGAGTATTGAAAATGGCAGACGGCGTTTTACTTTTGGTAGATGCCTTCGAAGGTCCGATGCCGCAAACGCGTTTTGTTCTTCAGAAAGCTTTGGAGTTAGGTCTGAGACCAGTTGTGGTCATCAATAAAGTTGACAAACCGAACTGCCGTCCGGATGAAGTTCATGATCAGGTTTTCGATCTCTTCTTCAACTTGAACGCAACCGAAGAGCAATTGGATTTCCCGACTTTTTATGGTTCATCAAAACAGGGTTGGTTCAACACCTCACTTACACCTGCAGAAAATATATTCCCGTTGTTGGACGGAATTTTAGAGTACGTTCCAGCTCCTGAAGCCAAAGAAGGCCCGCTCAGAATGCAGATTACCTCTTTGGATTTCTCTTCTTTTTTAGGAAGAATTGCTATCGGAAAAATCACTCAGGGTTCCGTGAAAGAATCAGAATGGATCGGTCTTGCGCAGGAAGACGGCAAAATTGTGAAAGGAAAAGTAAAAGAATTATACGTTTTTGAAGGTCTTGGGAAAAAGAAGGTTCAGGAAGTGAAAGCGGGAGACATCTGTGCAATCGTTGGTTTCGACAAATTCCAGATCGGTGATTCATTTGTGGATTTAGAAAATCCGGATCCGTTGCCAAGAACAGCAATTGATGAACCGACTTTGAACATGACGTTCTCCATCAATAACTCTCCGTTCTTTGGTAAAGACGGTAAATATGTGACTTCTAATCACCTGAAAGAAAGGTTGATGAAGGAGCTTGAGAAAAACTTGGCTTTAAGGGTAGAGCCTACTGCAGATGCCAATACATTTTTGGTTTTCGGAAGAGGAATCCTTCACCTTTCCGTACTTATCGAAACGATGAGACGAGAAGGGTACGAGATGACCATCGGTCAGCCGCAGGTTATTTTAAAAGAAATTGACGGTGTAAAATGTGAGCCTTATGAAAGTATGGTAGTTGATGTTCCAGAAGAGTACGCTTCAAGAGTGATCGATTTGGCAACGCAACGAAAAGGTGATCTTCACATTATGGAGACCAAAGGCGAAATGCAGCACATGGAATTTGAAATTCCTTCCAGAGGATTGATCGGTTTGCGTTCGCAAATGTTGACTGCAACTGCAGGTGAAGCGATTATGGCGCACCGTTTTGTAGATTACAAACTTTTCAAAGGTTCTATTCCCGGTAGAGGCAATGGCGTTCTGATCAGCAAAACTCAAGGTCCGGCCACTGAATATTCTATCGCAAAATTACAGGATAGAGGTAAATTCTTTGTAGATCCGGGTGAGGAAATTTATGCAGGAATGATCATCGGTGAACAAAATAAACCCGGCGATTTAGTCGTAAATATCGTAGAAGCCAAACAGCTGAACAACATGCGGGCTTCCGGAAAAGATAAAGATACCGGCGTCGCACCAAAGATTTTGTTCTCTCTGGAAGAATGTATGGAATACATTCAGGCAGATGAAGCCATCGAAGTAACACCGAACTTCATCAGAATGCGGAAAAAAGTACTGTCCGAAGAAGACAGAAAGCGCACAGAAAGAATGGCAAAATCCGAATAATCTCCGGATCATTCAGAAATCAAAATAATAAAACCGTTTCGTAGCGAAGCGGTTTTTTTGTGTATAAAAACCTGAGACACTCAAATTGTGAATTCTCCTCCACTTAATCGGAATATTTCCGATGAGTTGTTATTTTTTTAGCATTAAGGCTGCTAAGAATGATGTAAAGAGATTTATTTCTGATCCAAAAGCACTGTATATCTGGTCGAAAGAATATTTTACAGACTTGCTGAGTCATTTGAAAATTAAATAAAGGCCTTGATATTTTCAAAATCCGTTGAAGACGAAGAACAAAATCTAAAAGTGTAGTATAAGATCATCATGTAATTTCCTCAGATATACCCTTGTTTAAATGCCATGGAAATGATTTCTGAACTATTTTTACATTGCGCTTTATGCAGGATGTTTTTGCGGTGGGTGCGTACCGTGTGCCTAGAGATGTGAAGTTTTTCTGAAACTTCCTCGGTAGTATGGCCTTTGGCTAACAATGCTACTACCTCAATTTCTCTTTTGGACAATCCGCAAATTTGAGGAGATGCAGTGAGTGATGGTCTCGACTGCATCTGATGAAAATCGTTCCTTCCGCCAACGCCTGAAACCACCACGTAATAATTATTTTTTCCGGTTAGGTGCTGAATATTCGTGTGAATATTTACGGCCTCCAATAACCGTCCTTCATCAGATTTAAGGGTGTGTAGCGCCTAGTGATGGAACATTTCATATGCTCCGGAAGCCGTCCGCATTCGGAAACAGTAACTGGATTTAAGATGCATCATGTGCTGGAAACCGATTTCTTTAATCTTCTCAATGGTCATCAGTTCAGCTTCCTGCACAAAGCTCATGTCGTCCGGATGAATGAGGTCCATAATTTCCCCAAGATGCTGCGGTGGTGTGCGCAAGCCGTGCATGGTCACCAAATTCGGATGATGGTTGCTGAGCGTGCTGTCGTGCATGCGCAGCGTATAAAAATAATAGGCACCAACAGAAAAAATTTCAGCGATAATCTTTTTGATAGAAGGCAGTTTGTAAACCGTGGTTTCGTGCTCCATGAAGCGGGAATACGATTCCCATATTTTCAGGAGCGGATGGTTTTTAGTAGACATAGTTAAAAGTTTATGATGTCTTATTGTGGTAAAAGTAAATAAAAATAATAAATACCACAAAAGAGGTATTGTTTGTTATTGCTAATTTATTATAAATTTGGTGTTATGCAACAAATAGATACTGGAAATCTTTACCTTTTTTCTTTGTTGCTTAAACTAAAAACCATAAAACCATAAAACCATGAAAACGATGAAAATTCTCTTCGCAACAATTCTGCTGTTGCAAACCACGTATTCCTTTGCTCAAAGAACAATGAAAAAACAAATTTTATTTCTCCTGTTTCTATTCAGCACCTCATTCGTATTTTCCCAAACCGCCGAACCCGAAACCTCGCCCTGCCCAAATCCGAAGAAGCTTCGTGCAATGTGTGGGATGGTTGGAGACTGGACAAAGGATTTCGAACCACAAGGAAAATACGAATATCTTTATCAGCGTAGATTTCTTGAAGCAGCTTGTGTCGACTTAGAGAAGGATAGCAAAGAAGAAATTAGTAAGAAGATATCCCAAGTCTGGATAGAAAACGAAGACAAACTCATTTGTAATAATACGCAATTTGATGTTGGCAATGGGAACATCATTAAATTTGCCGTCGTTAAGAACTTCGACACTTTTATTGTCGATATCATCGACTGGAAAGTAAATCTTAACAAAGTGGATGAAACTGACGGCAGAACTGTATTAGATTACGTTAAATACCAAATGGAAAAAGCGAAAGGAACTTCTCTAAAAAAAAAATTAAAATTTTATTACAGCTCTTTGAAGTCAGCTGGAGCTAAGCATAAGTCAGAATTATGAAAACGGCAATGCCCGTTTAAAACCTAATCCATGAAAAAACATTTCTTTCTTCTGTTCCTATTCAGCATTCAGAATTGCACCCACCAACCCAAGCCCTACGATCAATTCGCAACGCAGAAAATCAGTTTCAAATCTCCAAAAGAACTTCTTGCGGACACCGTCACCCTGCACATCAGCAACGGCTCCCTTTCTCCGGATTATCAGTTTTCCAGGGAGTGGGTGCTTACAGAAAAGGAAGCGGTGTACAGGGAAACCGTGGGTGATGAACCTGAAGTGGTCATACGCAAAAAGATGGATCTGCAATTCTGGGAATCAGTGCGCAGATTTGATAAAAACATGACTTACGATCCACCGGAAATACTGGAAGGAGCAGATGAGGCGGATCTTATTTTTTATGTTTCAGGTAAAGCTTACCGTTTTCCGTTTTTAGCTATGGAAGGAAGGGTCGCATCCATTCAGGATTTCTTT
>JADMKO010000161.1 GCA_015478785.1 Chryseobacterium sp.
GCAGGCAGACTTCCGGAAGGGGGTCTGCTTTTATTGTATCTGATTGGCGGTTTATTAATCCAGAAAAAATTGCGGATTTTACTATATATGGGCCTTTAAATGATCAGACACAGATATTCAACGCAAGGTTCTTATCCATATAAAATGCAGATGCAGGATTTATCAGTTGTTTTTGAATTGATCTTTATCCCAGTTTCCGGGATTATTGATAATGTAATTAGAAATATTTTCAAATGACCGTGCATCCCGAATGATATGATCATGAAAACGGGTTTGCCACGCAAAATAAGGGTTTAAAATACGTGCATTTTTGGTTACCGATGATTTAAAACCACGAATGACGGACGATACATTTTTTCGTTGTGGGCCAAATTGTTTAGGGATCACGGATGACGTTCCCGTAGAGACGCAATGCATTGCGTCTCTGCCATTATATTCATTATCCCCAATAATCAAAATCCCATGAAAATGATTGGCCATCACCACAAATTCGCCCAATTCCAGATTCATATCCTGCCTGATTTCCATGGTTTTCATCCATTCGATCATAACGATGTTCCCGATTTCATTCAAAATCATGGTTCCATTTTGAATTTTACCAAAATAATGCAGACGGTCTTTGGTGCAAATGGTAATAAAATAGGCGGCTGCCCATTGGTAATCCCATTTCTGCAATCGGGCTGACGGAATTCGGTATTTGTTCCGGAATTTTTCTTTCATTATTAACCAATTAATCTATGCCCTCTGGTCTGGTCATCATCGGCCTTATTCGTATTATTTCGTGTTGTACAGTGCAACAAGACGACTAAGGATACTATCCTACCTGCAATTTCGCAGCATCCTTCCATAGATAATGCGGTAAAGGTTCATTTAATTCCCATTTAATATTCATAGGCTTTGCACCATAATGATCGTTAAGTAATCCTTCGCCCACAAAAACATAACCCATTGTGTTTCCAAATTCATCTTTATTTTTTTCACGAACAAACAGTAGGATTTTCTTTTTATCGTCTTCATGTCTGATGTATGACCGTCCTTTTGCTGTTTCTGGCCCAGCAGAATTTTGACTTTGCCAATGAAATAGAGTTTCATTTATTGCGTAGTCGTCATACATTGTTGTAGGAGAAAAATTTTCTTCTGACTTAATTAGATTAATAAAAAGCAATTCAGTGTTTAACTCAGAGTTTTCGGCAACTCCTTCTCGACTGGGTGATTTTCGATTGAAGGTACTTAATCGAAATGCAGCTAAAATTTGATCCCTAGTATATCGAGCATGGACTTTTAGAGGTTGATTGTATGGTAGATGGATTTCTATTTCCTTAAAATCTATTCGATCGATAAGCAATTCAAGGACTTCAATAATTTCTTCAACCATCACTTTGTTCTTCCCAATTTCGTTAATACTTAGCTCAAGTGATGCAGACCCACCGGCTGCTTGCCAAATATCATAATGCAACATTAAGAGCATTTGCTGCTGTTGTTCATTGAATTCTGAAATTAATACATTGAAATTATTTTTTGCAAGATCTAAAATGAATTGGAAATAACTACTTGAACTACAGGATAACCATTTATTGGAAATAGCCTTCACAATATGATGTTCATTCTGTGAAGTAAAATCTTTAAATTTTCCCGCTAACTGACATAACCTTTTCCATCCTCCTCTTTTATAAACAAGTTGTAGCGGAATATTATAAAAATTGATGAAGTTCTTTAAGTTTAAATCAAGAGTAGATTCATGCTGAAAAGATTGGATTTTAAGAATGATTTGATTCTTCGTGAGAGAAGTTGCTGCTTTGATATTCTCAAGAATAATTTCTTTAGCCTTCTTTTCCAAGACAATAGAGCTACCCAAAGGTAGATGCGGGAAATTGTCCTCTATTTCTTTTTTTACCGTAGTTGTGGTTTTTCCTATTAATGCTCTAAACTTATTTTGAAAGTTATATTCTGGTCTGGCATTCCCTACAAAATCCAAAACAGTGAGGCAGTCTTTATTATCAGCTAATCGAAGTCCTCTACCTAACTGTTGAAGGAAAATTGTCAAACTTTCCGTGGGTCGTAAAAACAGTACAGTGTCAATTTCTTTTATATCGACTCCTTCATTAAAAATATCAACTACAAATAAATAGTTGATCTCCTTCTTTAATAATTTGCTTTTTATGGAATCACGATTTACTGTATAATCGCTCGTTAAATAATCTGCTTTAAATCCTGCAAGGCAAAATTTTTCTGCCATAAACTTCGCATGTTCCATTGTAACACAAAATCCTAAAGCACGAACATCTTGCTCGTCTTTGGTGTATTTTTTTAAAGCATCTATAATTTCTCTAACACGTCTATCGTTGGCTGTATAAACGGAAGAAAGTTCACTTGCTATATACCTTCCTCTTTCCCATCTTACGTTAGATAAATCTATGCTGTCTGTAATTCCAAAATACTGAAATGGGGAAAGTAGTTTTCGATTCAAAGCTTCTGGCAACCTGATTTCGGCAGCAATTCGATGTTGAAAATCTTCTTGAATATCTCCGCCATCCATTCTTTCTGGCGTAGCGGTTAAACCCAGTAATATTTTTGGTTTAAAATACTCAAGAATTCCTCTATAACTATTAGCTGTTAGGTGATGACATTCATCAATGATGATATAGTCAAAATAAGTTGGTGATAAATGCAGATCACTCAGTTGATTGTTTATTGTTTGAACAGAGGCAAATACATTTTCATAAGAACTCGGGAGGGCACCACCAAACCACAATTCTCCAAAATTATTATCTTTTAATATTCCTCTGAAGGTTCCTAGAGATTGCTCCAGAATTTCTTTTCTATGTGCCAAAAAAAGCAATTTTGACGATGGATTTTTGTCTCTAAATCTTTTGTAATCAAATGCAGAAATAATTGTCTTCCCGGTTCCCGTTGCTGCCACAACTAGATTTCTATATCTGTCGTGTACGCTTCTTTCTACTTCTAACTTTTCTAGTATTTCTTCTTGAAATGGATACGGTTTTATATCAAAAAAACTGATGTTGATTTGGGAAATCCCTCTGTTTTTCCCTTGATTTAAAGATTCAATTAATTTCTCTTTATGGAATCTGTCTTCAAACAATTCGAAATCATCACTTTGCCAGTATGAATCGAATGTCTTTTGGAACTTTTCAATTATATGACTTACCTCCTTAGTGGTGACCTTTAGATTCCACTCCAAACCATCTGTCAGTGCAGAACGTGAAAAGTTAGAAGATCCAATGTAACCCGTATGAAAGCCTGTTTTTCTTTTAAATAAATATGCTTTTGCATGAAGTCTCTCATTGCCTGAATTGTATGAAATTTTCACTTGTGTATTAGCCAATTGAGAGAGTAATTGTATCGCCTTATAATCTGAGGCTCCCATGTAAGTTGTAGTGATTACTCTTAGTTTACCACCTCTTTTTGTGAATTCTTCTAATTCTTTTTTTAGAATAATGATACCTTTAAACTTAATAAAAGAGACCAATAAATCTATTGTGTCGGAGGATAAAATCTCTTTTTTTAATTCACTTTCAAGAGATAATCCGACGTTTCCACCAGTAAACAACTCACTATGGGTTAGCCTTGTATAAGGTGTTATCTCTTTTAAATGTAATTCAAAATCTGAAAAATGTGCATCTATTTTAGAAAAGACGGCTTTTAAAATCTTACCCTCAACATCAATCAAATCATCATCAAAATTTTCCCAATTAAGTTGTACCTTTAAAAATTGAATGATTTTATTGGCTACTTCTAACTGTACTTCTATGGGATTATCCCCTTTTATCTGTTGAAGCGCATTTTTTATAGTTTGAGATAGATGTTTGGACAAAATATCTGCTGCTTCAGCTTTGTCAATTTCAGCTGTTTCAATATAGAAGTGTTCCTTATCTAAATCTTCAAGTTTTGATTTAACCAGCTGCGTGACTAAATTCTCATAAATTCCCTCGGTCATCTTTTTAAAAATTCATTTAAAATTGGGATATCTGCTTCTGCCCAATCCAATTCCTTTAGTTCATCCTTTTCGAGTAAAAGATATTTTTTATGCTCTGTTAATTTGATATTACCTTTAGTGTAGTTTGCTAAAAAAGGTATGAGTTCGATCTGGAAAGATGAATAACTATGAATGGAAGGAGTTAACCTGGAAATTAATTCGATTTCGATTCCGATCTCCTCTATAATCTCTCTTTTAATACACTCTTCTTCTGATTCGTCACTTTCAATTTTTCCACCGGGAAATTCCCATTTTAAGGGGAGTTTCATAGCTTCACTTCTTTGAACAACAAGTACTTTCTTATCTTTAATAATAATAGCACATGTCACACTTATTTTATCCATGGTATAGTTATTCTCTTTAATCAATTCTTATGAAAGCAGAACCATTCGCTAGCCTAAAATACATCTTACAATCAGTTCAAATATAAACAAACATTTCGTATTTAAAGATAATTAAACCGCATTCAAACAACACTTAGATTTACAATATGGAGCGTATGAATCAAGAAAAAGAATAGAGTCTTAAGACTGCCCTGTCATCTTCCTCATCAGCGATATCTGTCCCAAATGATAATAACTGTGCTCGATCACGCCTTCTATATTTCTAAGAAAGGTTCCGTATCGTTCATCGATAAAGGGCTGGTCAAAGACGGTGTCTTCCATTTGCTCAACCCGATCGGCAAACTTTCAACGTTTTCCAACAAGCGGCAACCAGAACATTCCACTTCACTTCGGAAGTGATGGTCCGAAGGTCAAAACGGAACCGGGCACTAATCTCCAGTTTTCCGGTTTGAAAAGCATGTAACAGGCCTGCCAGATAGTAGTTGATGTGAAAGGTAAGTGCTGAAATTGTATTGAGGGAGCCCACCTGGTGTGTTGCCTGCTTCTAGGAAACTGTTTCCAGCTGTGCTCTGTAATTCGTGTTGGCAATCCAGAGTCCGTCCAGAAAACCCTTCCGGAGCCGACCCGCCATCGTTTTATTTCTTGTCATCATATAAATCTATATTAAAATGCGACTGACCTAAGAAGCAATTTGCAAAGAAGCGAATAAGCACACTCGCCCTTTAAACCTTTAATCGATTAAACCGATTTTCACCATTTTCCCTTCACTAATCCCGTTTGCCCTTTCTTAAATATGCGTGGCTTCGGGAGCCTCAGCCACCGGAACTGACCAGGCTACGAACCATCTAAACGATTAATCACTTAGCCCGCACACAAAGCAAATTCGCCCTTAACCCTTACCTCAGGTTCCTCCGATTTCAAAAATACCATTCAGCAATCCAGTGCGGGTAAACGTATCCGTTTCTGACTTGAAAAATGGCTTATGCCGGTCTGCTTCCACAAAACCGAACCAAAGCAAAAACCTTTCAAAAACGCGCAAACTATAACATCTCCGGAATTTCTCCTCCAGTGTGGAAAATCCGCCATCAAAATAGCGGACAAACTGCGGGAATGCCTTCTGATAGCGGGTGGCATAAAAATCAGATGTTCCGGGCTCATCGCCAAACCGATGGAGCATCAGCACCGAAAATGCCCAACCCAATTGACCGACAGGCTGATCAGGGTAACCGTCATTGTAACCCCAGTTATATTTATCGGTGAAAGCCTGAAAAAACAAACGGAAAAGCTGAGAACGGTCATTAGTATCCAGCAACTTTTCGGATTTCTTTGTCAACGTTAGTTTGCCGTGCGTTTTTTTAACCAATCCCGCCAATTCTGCTGTCAGTCGCATACTGCGGATGGAAATGCAGTCGTCTTCTTTCCACAATTTGGTAAGTCCGCTCTCGATATGATTGTCCAAAAGAAATCTTTTGTCATACAGTTCTACCATCACTTTTTTGGGCAATGCACCGAGCGGTGTGAGCTTGATGTATTTATCTCGCCGAATGATTTTTAAATATTCTTCCAGAATCCGAAAAAGGGGGATTTTATCGAGGGTAGCGTCATCAGGCTCAGCCCGAAACTGCACCGGCGAATCCTTGCCAAAAGGCTCATAAAGCAAATAATGCATCTGATTAGCCAATAATCCCAAAAAATCGACAATCGGCTTATTGTTTTGTGCTAAAATATGGGTTTCTATTTCTTCTGGTTTCATTTTTTTAGGATGAGGATGTTATCTGGTTCAGTAAAAACCAATGATCTACCCGCTAATTTACATTTTTTCTGAGAATACAAAACAGATTGCAGGAAAGAAGTTAAGCATTGTATTATAAATTTTGAATAAAATACCGGTCAGTCTTTTCGCACATAAAAACTTGTTTTTTAAGAAAGAATCGCTTTTTCTTTCTCCGCTTTGTTCGGGTACGGTTCGGGTCTCCTTCGGATCGTGTTCGGTAAAATGGGGGTTTTACCGAAGGTTTACCGAACACGACCCGAACAACATCCGAACAAAACCATTATTCTTAATCAGCACGCTTACTTCACTACCGGACAGTATCCGGACAGTTACAGGACCTCTTCGGACATTAACCGGGAAAAGGACGTCAACCCGCTATACAAGCTTGTTTACGTGGATTTGCGTGCGTATGTTTGTACTTCAAACCAATAAATATTTTTTGCAATGGCAGAGATTAAAAAAGGAATCCTGGGAGGATTCAGTGGTACCGTAGGGACCGTAGTAGGGACCAATTGGCGCGGCAAGGACATTATCAAAAGCCGCCCCAGAGCGTCCAGGAAAGCTCCAACTGCAAAGCAGCTGGAGCAGAGGGTTAAATTTACAGCAGCAGTAAGTTTTCTTACGCCGCTGAAAGAAGTGCAGAATGCCTATTTTGGCAGCAACTCAGGAGCCAGGTCGCGCCTGAACCTTTCGGTATCACAGATGATACGGGAAGCGATGGAAATGACGGGGGATGTACCTCAGATTATTTTCAACAAGGTGCAGGTGACGAAGGGGGAACTAACCGGATTGATGAACCCCGAAGTGGTTCCCGGTACAGGCAATGTGCTGGAGTTTACGTGGGAGGACAATTCGGATCAGGCGAAAGCCAGTGCAGACGATGTATTCTCCACGGTGTGTTACTGTTCAGACCTGAAGGAGTTTCACCTCACGGATGGTCCGGCAACCAGAAGCACGATGACTGAACAGGTCAGCATGCCTGCTGCCTTTGCCGGAAAAGAGGTACAGGTGTATGCCTTCCTTCACGCTGCTGACGGCGGCATCGCCTGCAATTCGGTGTATCTGGGTGCGGTTACCCTTCAGTAACCCGCAGGATGCCACAAGTAAGGCCGTTTCACGAATTGTGAAACGGCCTTCTTCTTCAGAATAAGCCTTTTCCCCTTTGCCTTTTGCCTTTTACCTTAGAAGAGCAAATCAGCAAGCTCGCTAAACAATTAACCGATTAATCGAATAACCTTCTCAAAACAATTAACCATCTCAACCCTTTGCCTTTCATCTGCGAAAATCTGTGAAATCCGTGAGAACTAAAATCCGAGCTGGCTTCGAGAGCCTCAGCCACCCGAGTGACCAACCCAACCTTCACCATTCACCATTCATTAGTCAAGCCTTTTCCCCTTTGCCTTTTGCCTTATACCTTAGAAGAGCAAATCAGCAAGCTCGCTAAACAATTAACCGATTAATCGAATAACCTTCTCAAAACAATTAACCATCTCAACCCTTTGCCTTTCATCTGCGAAAATCTGTGAAATCCGTGAGAACTAAAATCCGAGCTGGCTTCGAGAGCCTCAGCCACCCGAGTGACCAACCCAACCTTCACCATTCACCATTCACTAATCGAGACCTTCAGCAAATAAACCAGCAAGCAGATTCGCAAATTCACTCCCTAAACAACTCACCGATTAATCGAATCACCTTCTCAAAACAATTAATCAATTAACCGATTAATCCATTCCGCAAATTGCTTATCTTTGTCCTATGTTCAGTCTGGGAAATTTTCTGACTTTATCTACTTTCGGCGAGAGCCACGGTGAAGCCTATGGTGGCGTCATCCAGAATGTCCCTGCCGGACTGTCCGTTGATTTTGATGCCATTCAGCACCAGCTGAACCGCAGAAGACCGGGACAAAGTTCTCTGGTGACCCAAAGAAAGGAAAGCGATACCGTCACTTTCCTGTCCGGAATTTTCGAAGGAAGAACCACCGGCACCCCCATTGGCTTTCACATCAGAAACGAAGATCAGAAACCCAAAGATTATCAGCATCTCGCAGACACTTACCGTCCCAGCCATGCCGATTTCACCTACGAGCAGAAGTACGGGCTCCGCGATTACCGTGGCGGAGGAAGATCATCTGCCCGGGAAACCCTCAATTGGGTAGCGGCAGGAGCGCTCGCAAGGCAACTCATCACTGAAGTGAAGATTCAGGCCTATGTTTCCTCTGTTGGGGAAATATTTTGTGAGAAACCCTATCAGGAGCTGGACTTATCAAAAACTGACGACAGTGAAATCCGCTGTCCCGATCCCGACACGGCTGCCCGGATGACAGCAGAAGTAAAAAGAATAAAAAAAGAAGGCAACACCATCGGCGGAACCATCACCTGCGTAGTAAGAAACCTTCCTGCCGGAATAGGGGAACCCGTGTTCGGGAAATTACAGGCCGAACTGGCCAAAGCCATGATGAACATCAATGCCGCAAAAGGCTTCGAATACGGAAGCGGTTTCTGCGGTGCAAAAATGACCGGAGCCGAACACAACGATCTTTTCAATCCTGATTTCACCACCCAAACCAATCTTTCAGGCGGCATACAGGGGGGGATCTCCAACGGGATGGACGTGTATTTCCGGGTCGCATTCAAGCCGGTCGCCACCCTGTTGAGGCCCCAACCCAGCGTCGACAAAGAAGGAAAATCGGTAACGCTGGAAGGCAGGGGAAGGCACGATGCGTGTGTTGTTCCCCGGGCAGTACCCATAGTGGAAAATCTCGCAGCATTTGTCCTGGCAGATTTGATGCTGATCAACAAATTAAGAACCATCTGATAACATGTCTAGATAAGGATAAAGAATTAAAAACACAGTAATACAATGAAAGCATATTGGGAGAAATCCATCACCTTCGACGAATACATGAAGGTGGCCAAAGAAAGAGTAAGCCATCCAAGAAATGCGGCTGATGAAGAAATGAAGGAATACTACGACCTGGGGTTACAGCGGATGGAACGCACCCTGAAAACCTTCAGAAAGGAAGAGGAACAGCTGGAAATTCTGAAGAAGAAAGACTTTAAGGGAAAAATTCTTATCGTTACCGAACCTTGGTGCGGCGATGCGAGTGCTACGGTACCCGCAGTCAGCCAATTTTTTGAAGGCCATAATGAAGTCCGCATCTTCCTTCGCGATGAGGATACCTCCCTCATAGATCAGTTTCTCACCAACGGAACCCAGTCCATTCCTATCGTGATTCTTCTGAATGAAAATCATGAACTGATCGCCCACTGGGGACCGCGTCCGGCCTTTGGAACAGAGCTTCTGGCAAAATTCAAAGCTGATCCTGAAGCCTATCCCCGAGAAGAGTTTTACAATGACCTACAGGTCTATTACGCAAAAAACCGCGGCAAAGATGCCATCACAGAAATATTAGAATTAATGTAAACCCATGAAGTTCTTCAGAAAAAATATCATTTACCTCCTGCTGCTGGGTGTGCTGGCAGCCCTATTTTTAATTCCTGGTGCCAAAGATTTCCTGAAAGACCGCTTTTTCCCCGTCGCCTCCATTGAAGAAGCGGTTCATGTGGAAGACACTGCCTACGATATTGTGCTGAAAGGCATCAATGTTCCGGATGCCAATTTTAAAGATTTCAAAGGGAAGAAAACGGTATTCCTGAATTTCTGGGGAACCTGGTGCGCACCGTGCCGTGAAGAATGGCCCACCATTGAAGCCCTCTACGAATCCCGGAAAGACAAGATGGATTTCGTACTGATTGCCATGATGGATAAGGAAGAGGATGTCCGTAAATTTATAGAAGAAAAAGGGTATACCGCACCGGTGTATCTCGCGGAAAGCCCCATCAGCGGAAAAATTCTGCCTAAGGTATTCCCCACTACTTTTATTCTGGACAAAAACGGAAGAATACTGCTGAAAGAAACCTCCTCCAAAGACTGGAATACGGATGCAGTTTATCAGTTTATCGACAGGATCGCTCCATAAAACCTTGTATAAAGTACTTCAGCTTTTGGCAAGTAAATTGATAAAGTATGGACATTGAAATGACTCTAACAAAAAACATTTCCATACCAAACACAAAATGAAATATTCAAAAATAGAACTTGCAAAACAGGCCATCAAACACAAAGGCCTGATGAGGAAAATCCCCGACATTTACAGAATGATAAAGTACTGGAGAAAAGGAATCTATCCTGTGAACTCCATCGACATGATTCTGCCGATCCTCGGAATCCTCTATATCATCTCTCCTATCGACCTGCTGCCGGAAATTGCGGTGCCTGTTCTGGGAATAGCGGATGATTTGGCTGTACTTTCCTTAACTTTGCCTAAATTGCTGAAGGAAGTGGACAAGTTTCTCCTCTGGGAAGCAAAGCAAAAAGGCAATTTACAAAACATATCCGATGCCAAAATCATCGGGTAAGTGACCATAGAAGGTGACCCGGATGAGCATGTATCCGGGTTTTTTTTATCCTTTTTAAAATTTATTGGTTGAAGTAGAATACTTTATTTCTGCCTGAAATACACTTCGATGGGAACACCGGTAAAACCAAAATGTTTCCGAAGCTGATTTTCCGTATACCTTTTATAAGGCTCCTTCACATACTGCGGAAGATTGCAGAAAAACACAAACTGCGGCGAGGGAGTTCCAAGCTGAACGCAGTATTTAATCTTAATATATTTTCCTTTCAAAGCAGGCGGCGGATTATTTTCAAACACCGGAAGCATCACTTCATTCAGTTGAGAAGTCTTGATTTTCTTCTTGCGGTTTTCGAACACTTCCATCGCGGTATCGACGGCTTTCAGAATTCTCTGTTTCGTTAATGCAGAAACGAACAATACCGGAATATCCGTAAACTGCCCGATTTTATTTTTGATGAGTGCTTCAAAATCCCGCATCGTGTTGGTGTGCTTGTCTTCCACAAGATCCCATTTGTTCACCAGAATCACGATTCCTTTTCTGTTTTTCTGTGCAATGCCGAAAATGTTCATATCCTGGCTTTCCCAACCCTGAGTCGCATCCACCATAATAATGACCACATCGGAATTTTCAATAGCTCGTACGGAGCGCATCACGGAATAAAACTCAAGATTTTCGCTTACCTTGGCTTTCCTCCGCATTCCGGCAGTATCTACC
>JADMKO010000162.1 GCA_015478785.1 Chryseobacterium sp.
TTCCAATTCTGAACGGTTTATTTTGGACAATATCAAGGATATTTCCGGAAAAGCACCGGTTTTTTACCCTTTTGATTCGAAAAGAAGAGCACTCCTGAGCCAGGTTTTGGATGCTCATTCCATTGAAGGATGTATCAATTTTGCAGCTTTCAAAGCCGTAGGAGAAAGTCAGGAAAAACCTATAGATTATTACGAAAACAATCTTTTTACCCTAATCAATCTGCTTCAGGAATTCAAAGAAAGAAATATTTCCAATTTTATTTTCAGTTCATCTTGCACCGTTTACGGACAAGCAGATGAAATGCCGATTGATGAAAACACCCCGATGAAACGTCCCGAAAGCAGCTATGGGAAAACCAAACAAATGGGAGAAGAAATGCTGATGGACTTTGCTAATGCTCATCAGAAAAGAGTTTCTCTGCTCCGGTATTTTAATCCCATTGGCGCACATTCATCCGCGAAATTGGGCGAACTTCCAATTGGTGTTCCCAATAATCTGGTGCCGTATGTAACGCAAACTGGTGCCGGAATCAGGGAAAAACTTTCCATTTGGGGCGCAGATTATCCCACGCCCGACGGAACAGCAATCCGAGATTATATTTATGTAGTGGATCTGGCCAAAGCTCATGTTGCTGCATTAAAAAAACTGCTTTCCGAAAAAAACGAAATGGTAATTGATATTTATAATCTTGGAACAGGAAAAGGATCATCGGTTCTGGAAGTGGTGCATGCTTTTGAAAAAGCCAATAATGTAAAAGTTCCTTACCAGATTTGCGAAAGAAGAGCGGGAGACATCACGATCGCCTACGCCAATGCCGATAAAGCGGAGAAGGAACTCGGCTGGAAAGCAGATACCTCTCTTGAAGAAGCACTGAGAACCACTTGGGAATGGCAGAAATATCTGGAATCCCGGAAAGTTCACGAAAATGCATAAACCGATTTAAATCAAAATACTAATTTTTATTTTTTAATTTATTTTCTATGAAAAAACTTTTATTCATGAGTGCGGTAGTTGCTTTCAGCACCGCTCATGCACAATCTGCAGGATTGGAAGGAACCACTTACATTACAGGACAAGCCATGGTTTCTACCTCTAAAGACAACAATACCGGAGCTACAGCAACTGAGTTTTCGGTGGTACCGATGATGGGACATTTTATTACGCCAACTGTCGTTATTGGTGCAGGTCTGGGTTACCAGGGAAGCACAATGTCTATGGATACGGATATGTTAGGATTTCCTGCTTCTGCAAAACTAACCAGTTCTGCTTTTGTAGTAATGCCTTTTGTGAGAAAATATTGGGATCTTGGAACAAAATTGTACATCTTTGGACAACTGGACGTTCCTTTGGAATTCGGAAAAGTGAAAACAGAAGCAAATGCTGCCCCTCTTGGTTCATTTTCTTCGGAAGATAACTATACTGCTTATGGCATTAACATCAGGCCGGGATTGGATTATATGATCAACAATAACTGGACTGTAGAAGCGACTATCGGAGCAATTGGATACAACAGCGTAAATCCTAAAGATGGCGAAAGCATGGATAATTTCACCTTCGGTGTAAACTTGAATCAGGTTACTTTTGGAGTAAAATATCTTTTTAAATAACCAAAATTTATTTCATAAATAAAGCGGCTCTTTTTTTAATTGAGCCGCTTTTTTGTTGTATTTCCTGATTTTATTGCATTTTTTAAACGCTTATTCATCGTCATACTGTTCCAGATAATAGCTGAAACTGAAACCTTCCACTTCGTCTTCTGCTTCTTCCAAAGTGATAAGTACTTCTTCAAAATCTTCCAGCTGCTCCACCCTCATGTTGACAAATTCCAAATGAAATGGCAACTCCAGATCTCCTGAAATAACGTCGTACAGCGCATCCAGATTGTTCCCGAAATGTTCAGGAAGTTGTATTTTTTCTTTCAGCTGAAGATAAAAATCCTCAGCATCGCCAATATCTGTAAAATCGATATATAATGTTTTCATAAGATGAAAGTGATTTTCTGTTATTGTTTATCAAAACTTTTGTAATGATCCTTAGTGAGCCATATTTCGCCGGAATCCGTATATACGATACGGTCAGCATTCCGCTTCCCGCAACGGTAATTTACATCTGCTTCGTAATATATTTTTCCGGCAGGAAGTTTCTTTTCTCTGTTTCCAAAACGGTCGCCACCAATCGCTTTTCCCGGAAGAACATCGCAGAGATTGCCTTTTTCAGGAATCCATCCCTGAGTTCTTGCCTCAGCTTTTGTGAGGTAATAATCGGGCAGTTGATGATGTTTTTTCACATAATTGATAACCGTCGAATCTTTGGTAACTTCATCAATAGCAGCATGAGAAATGGAAGTTTCCGAAATTTCAATGGGTTTTGCAGAGAGGGCAGTTGCGGTTTCCTTCAGTTCCGATTGATACTGTGTGTAAGCGAACATCAGCAAAATTCCGATAAGACCGCCGATCAAAAAGAAAAAGAAAATTTTAATTTTTTCAGATTTCATACGTAAGGGTTTCAGGATTCAGTGTTTTTCCATTCGTCCGGAATTTCACACACCGGAATCGGGGTAATTTTATGCTGAGCAGCCTTATGCATTTTAGAAAATATTCTGAATACCTCAAGATCACGGCCAGTATAGTCGGCTCCAGTTTTCGTTCCCCATTCTTTTTGAATTTTTTCCAGTTCAGGATAACTTGCTCCGATCTGCTGTTCATCTGTTCTTGCCGTATCCCAAAGTCCGTCTGCGGGTATCGCATTGCGAATACTTTCAGCCAGATTTAAAGCATTGGCCAAAGCGTAAACTTCAGTTTTATAAAGATCCGCAATGGGAGAAATGTCAACGCCACCATCACCGTATTTGGTGAAAAATCCAATTCCAAAATCCTCTACTTTATTCCCCGTTCCGCATACCAACAGGTCATTCGTTTGCGCATAATAATATAAAGAAAGCATCCGAAGCCGGCTTCTGGTGTTCGCCAAAGCAAGCTGTTGATTGGAATTTTGATTTTCAGGAACATCAAACGTATTTTCAAGTTCCTCAAATGTTGCTGTGAGATCTACCCGCTGCGCTTTTGCATTGGGAAAACGCTGAGTAATAAAATTCATATGTTCCCATGCTCTGCTGATTTCGTCCTGTGTTTGTCGGATGGGCAATTCCAACATGAGAAGTTCGAGATCTGTCATCGCACAAAGTGTCGAAACCACAGCAGAATCTACGCCTCCCGATACTCCGATAATGTATCCTTTCGCTCCCGCATTGTTAGCATAATCGCGGAGCCATTGCACAATATGATGAATGATTTTTTCTGACTGCATACTATTTTCTTGAGGTGAGGAAGCAAAGGCTTCATTTAATTTTCCTTATTTTTGTCCTTCTAAACAGGATGTAAAAATAATGAAGTTTTTTAAATTATTCACGCTGGCAGTTGCCGTAGCTTTCACCATCACTTCATGCCAGAAAGAAAAAGAAAATATCTGGGATATAAAGGTGGAAACTCCCGCTGAAAAAGTGCCGATTACCGATATTTCCAAAGAATTTTTTGATGCCAATGTTCCTATTGAGCAGTTTAAAGAAAAATATCCGTGGTTTCAGGGTTCTGTAAAAGATGAAGATTTTATTAAAAGAAAAAATAATCCCGAAGAAATAAAGCTTTACAAAGAAGCTGCTTCCAAAACAGATCTTAACAAATTGGCTACGGATCTTACTGTGCTTTTTGCCAGAATAAGACATTATTTCCCAAATTTTAAAGATCCTAAAGTGTACACTTTTTCTTCCAGCACACAGATGTATGAAGAACCCGTGATTTACGATCCACAACAGGGATATTTGTTTATAGATATTTCGGGGTTTATGGGTGAAAAAAACGAGTACTATAAAGGAATTGAAGAATATTTCAAAGTTTCGATGAATCAGGAAAATATACTTCCTAAAATCTCAGAAGCGATTGCGTTTTCTGCTGTTTCCTATGACCGGAATTCTCAGAAGTTCATTGATTTAATGGTTTTTTACGGAAAAGTAATGATGCTTCAGGATGCTTTTATTCCGCAACTTCCGGATCATCTCAAAATGAATATCAGTGAAAAACAAATGACCTGGAACAAAGCTAATGAGCAAAATATATGGGATTATTTCGTGGAAAATGATTATCTCTTTAGTGCAGATCCGCGACTTTCGGAGCGATTTATTGCGCCCGGGCCGTTTTCTAAATTTTATACCGAAGCCGATAAAGAATCGTCGCCACAAGTTGGGATTTTCACCGGATGGCAGATTTGCAGAAATTTTTTCGATAAAAATAAAGAAACTTCTTTGCAGGAATTTCTAAACATGAGTGCAGGAGATATTTTTAATCAGTCTGCCTATAAACCTACTCTTTAAAATAAAAATATGCGTACAACAAAGATACAACTGGATGTGGAACTCGATGATAATCACGTTCCTGAAACGATGACCTGGCATGCCGAAGACGGCGGAATAGAAAATCAACCTACCAAAGCTACTGTGATGGCAGTTTGGGATGATGCTACAAAAGAAGCACTCCGCATTGATTTATGGACGAAAGATATGCCTGTTGATCACATGAAAATGTTTCTGCATCAGATCTTGCTTTCGCTCAGTAATACCTATGAAAAAGCCACTGGAGAGGAAGATGTAGCCGACTGGATGGAAATGATGGCCGAAGAATTTGCGGTAAAAGCAGCCATTAAAATGTAAAATTAAACCTCCTTTGTTCTTTATCATTAATTAAAAAATTAGACATTATGAAATTTAATACGAAAGTGATCCATGGCGGACAACAACATGAGCCTCATACGGGTTCTGTTAATGTTCCTGTTTTTCTTACTTCTACCTTCGCACAGCGCACTCCCGGTGAACTGAAAGCGGGTTATGAATATTCGAGAGCAGCCAATCCTACGCGACAAGCCTTGGAAGATGCCCTTGCAAGCATAGAAAACGGAGTTACAGGTTTGGCGTTCGGATCTGGTTTGGCAGCTATGGATGCTGTTTTAAAATTCCTGAATCCTGGTGATGAAGTGATTGCAGTAGATGATCTTTACGGCGGATCCTACAGGATTTTCACCAGATTATATGAAAAATATGACCTCAAATTTATCTTTGTCAGTTTTGATGATGTTTCCAAAATTGCTGATGTTATTACAGATAAAACAAAATTGATATGGCTGGAAACCCCGACCAATCCGTTGATGAAACTGGTAGACATCAAAGCAGTAGCTGATCTTATAAAAGGAAAAGATATTCTGTTGGCAGTAGATAATACTTTTGCTTCGCCATATATTCAGCGGCCTATAGATTTGGGTGCGGATATTGTGATGCATTCCGCTACGAAATATTTGGGCGGTCATTCCGACGTTATTGCCGGAGCTTTGATCACCAAAACCAAAGAACTCGGCGACGCTTTGCATTTTATTCAGTTTGCCAGCGGTGGTATTTTAGGGCCTCACGATTCGTATCTCGTGCTGAGAGGAATTAAAACTTTATCGCTCAGAATGCAAAGGCATTCAGAAAACGGAATCGAAGTCGCAAAATATCTTGAGCAACATCCGGCTGTGGAAAAGGTTTTTTATCCCGGATTGCCTTCCCATCCTCAGTATGAATTGGCAAAAAAACAAATGAAAGAAAATGGCGGAATGGTTTCCTTTACTTTTAAATCTGGAAAGAAAGAAGATGCTGTAAAGTTGCTTGAAAACCTTAAAGTATTTACCCTTGCTGAAAGCTTGGGAGGTGTGGAATCCTTGGCCAATCATCCGGCTACCATGACGCATGCCTCTATTCCGGCAGAAAAACGTGCTGAGCTCGGTATTACTGATGATCTTGTCCGTTTGAGTGTAGGAATTGAAGATATGGAAGACCTTATTTCTGATTTGGAAAAAGCTTTTTCATCAATTTAATAATTATAGGATTATCCGCTTTATTAGGGTGTTTTAAGCCAAAACACAGTATATATTTCTCTGAATATGGATCATATTGTTGAAATTCTGAAATCCGGCGGAACCTTGTTGTATCCTACCGATACCATTTGGGGAATAGGCTGCGATGCGACGAATGTGGAAGCTGTTAAAAAGATTTTTGAAATAAAAAAACGGGATGCTTCCAAATCAATGATTGTTCTGGTAGAAAGCGAGCAGCGTCTTCAGAATATTGTGGATGTGCCAGAAATGGCTTGGCAAATCATGGATCTTTCGGATAAACCCGTAACCATCGTTTATGATCATCCTAAAGGAATTCCGGATGAACTTCTGGCGGAAGATGGCAGCATTGGAATACGGTTGGTGAAGGATAATTTTTGCAAAAAATTGATTTCAAAACTTAATAAACCTTTGGTATCGACATCGGCCAATTTCAGCGGAGAAAAAAGTCCGATGATATTTTCCGACATTAATCCTGAAATTATTCAGCAAGTGGATTACGTTGTGGAAGAACACCGCGACCGAATCTCTGAGTTTTCGGGTTCTTCTGTCATCAGAATCTGGCCCGATAGCCGTATAAAAGTTTTAAGAGAATAAAAGTGATCCGATTCGTATCTTTGCACACCACGACACTCACAACAACGCTTGTTGGTGACGTTTATTTTAGCCCATGCACATCAATTTAATTCAAAATAAAAATTACAGACTCTTCAAAGTTATTTCTGAAACAGCAAGCCTGCATGGACAGTCCGTCTATATCATCGGCGGCTATGTTCGGGATTTATTGATGGAACGAGCCACACCTTCAGATATTGATTTTGTGACCGAAGGTTCAGGAATTGAACTCGCCCAAAATATTGCCAAAACCCTCAGTCCAACACTGAAAGTTTCAATTTTCAAAACCTATGGCACAGCGATGTTTCGTTACCATGATCTGGAGTTGGAATTTGTCGGAGCGCGAAAAGAAAGTTATTCCGAAGAAAGCAGAAATCCTGAAGTAGAATCGGGAACATTGAGAGAAGATCAACTTCGTCGGGATTTCACCATAAATGCGATGGCCATTTCTTTGAATAAAGAAAATTTCGGAATGTTGATAGATCCTTTTGAAGGAAAACAAGATCTCGAAAATAAAATCCTCAGAACTCCATTGGAACCGCATCAGACGTATTCCGACGATCCGTTGCGAATGATGCGCGCCATCCGGTTTGCAACCACATTGAATTTTCGTGTTGATGAACCTTCGCTGGCTGCCATTCGACAGGAAGCCGGCCGTATTAAAATTGTTTCCATGGAGCGAATTATGGTGGAATTTAACAAAGTAATGCTTTCTGAAAAACCATCATCAGGTTTAAAACTGATGGAACAAACTGGCCTTCTGAAACTGATTATTCCCGAACTTACTGCATTGAAAGGCATTGAAGAAGTGGAAGGGCAAACGCATAAAGACAATTTTTATCACACCTTGGAAGTGGTGGATAATATTTCTCTTCATACGGAGAACCTCTGGCTTCGCTGGGCTGCATTGCTTCACGACATTGGAAAAGCTCCTACCAAGAAATTTGCAGAAGGAACAGGCTGGACTTTTCACGGGCACGAATTTTTAGGTTCCAAAATGGTAAAAAATCTCTTTCAACGACTGAAACTTCCTTTGGGTCAGGATATGAAATATGTACAGAAAATGGTGAAACTTTCTTCACGGCCAATTGCGCTCGTTACAGATGATGCATCAGATTCCGCATTGAGACGCTTGCTGTATGATGCCGGAGAAGATCTGGAAGATTTATTTACACTTTGTAAAGCAGATATTACCACGAAAAACGCAAAAAAACAGCAACATTTTAAGAAGAATTTTGATTATGTGGCTGCCAAAATTAAAGAAGTGGAAGCCAAAGATCATATCCGGAACTTTCAACCGCCTGTTTCCGGTGAAGAACTTATGGAACTTTTCGGACTGAAACCTGGACGTGAAATTGGTGTTTTGAAAGAAAGTGTAAAAGAAGCAATTTTGGAAGGAAAAATTTCTAACAGCAAGGAAGAAGCTTTGCATTTTGTCCTTTCTGAAGCTAGGAAACTGGGTCTTTCTCCCGCTTAATCTGTTTTTATTTTAAGAATTATTTAACCTTTATCTTGGGAAGATTCTGTCATAATTTGCTTATTTTTGATAAAAATAAAATAGTATGGCACATATTCAATTACACGGCAATGACGTTCAAACCGTAGGAAATCTTCCTGAAGTAGGAAGCTCGATCAAAGATTTTGCATTGGTGGACACCGATCTGAATGTGAAAACAAAAGACGATTTTAAAGGAAAAAAGAAAATATTCAGCATTTTCCCAAGCGTAGATACCGGCGTTTGTGCTGCTGCAGCCAGAAAATTTAATGAAAAAGCGGCGGATCTGCCGGATACAGTAGTGATTAATGTTTCTAAAGATCTTCCGTTTGCACTCAAGAGATTTTGTGCTGCCGAAGGTTTGGATCATGTGGAAACACTTTCCGATTTCAGGGGAACTTTCGGAGATGATTTTGGTGTCGGCATCAGTGACAGCCCGATGAAAGGACTTCTCAGTCGTGCGATTATTGTAACAGATGAGGAAGGAAAAGTGCTTTACACAGAGCAGGTTCCGGAAATTACGGAAGAACCCAATTACGATGCTGCTTTACAAGCTTTGAAATAACAAAACAAGAAATTTATAAATTTAAAAAGCGCAATTGAGTTTGCGTTTTTTTGATTTTGAAAAAATGAAACGCTCAGGATCTGCAAATCTACCGCTCCATTACGGATATGTTCCACAATGGTTGTACGAACGGATGTCCAAACTCGGAATTCCATTGTAGAAGTGATTCTGGCAGATTACGGTAAAAATGAAATCATCAGAAGGATGAGTGATCCTTTCTGGTTTCAGAGTCTGGGTGCAGTGATGGGAATGGATTGGCATTCTTCGGGAGTCACCACTTCGGTGATGGGTGCCTTGAAACGAGCCATCGATCCGCATTCGCGTGAACTCGGAATTTACATTGCCGGTGGAAAAGGAAAATTTTCCCTGGAAACGCCTTCCGAACTTTTAAAAATTGCAGAAACAACCGGCCTGAACGGATCAGAATTGGTTCGCGCCAGTAAATTATCAGCAAAAGTAGATAATACGGCCATTCAGGATGGTTATCAATTGTACACCCACAATTTTATGGTGAATGATGAAGGAAATTGGGCAGTGATCCAACAGGGAATGAATGTTAAAAGTAAAACAGCACGTCGTTACCATTGGCATTCTGAAAATATTAAAAGTTTTGTCGAAGAGCCGCACACCGGAATTTGTGGAATTCATCAGGGAATTATTCTGGATCTTACTGCGAAATCTGCAAGCCAAAACAGAAACGGCATTCTGAATATTTCCCATGAAAGTCCGGAAGCGATGATGAAGGAAGTTTCACTCATTCTCCGTGCTCATCATGACATTCGTGCTTCTGATTTGAACTTGAAAAGACTGGGTGCCACTTTGGCCATGACTCGCGAAATGCAGCCGGAAAATTTTGAAGAACTGTTGTTGTTAAAAGGAGTCGGGCCACGAACGATGCAAAGTCTGGCGTTGGTTTCGGAAGTGATTCACGGTGCACCGGCAAGATTTCAGGATCCTGCAAGATTTTCCTTTGCTCATGGCGGAAAGACGGGCATCCGTTTCCCGTTCCTACCAAAATATATGATGAAACGATCGGAATTCTGAGATCAGGAATTCAAAAATCGAAATTGGATCATTCTGAGAAACTGCTGGCCATCAAGAAACTTCATGAAATCAATGTTCGATTAGAGGAAAGTTTTGAACCCGATTTTGATGTTCAGGAAGTCATTGAAGAAGAACGAAAAAACTCGTGGAAGTACGGAGGAAAAACAGTTTTCGGAGATGCAAAACCACCGAGAAATCTTCCCTGAAACGGTGGTATTCAGTTGTCTCTTTTCTGAATCGTGAAAAACGGAGCCTTAGATTGATATATTTTTTTTAAATTTAATCGCCGAATTATCATTCAATAACCAAATAATAAATTATGAAACTAAACCCTTACCTTAATTTTGACGGTAACGCCGAAGAAGCCATGACTTTTTATAAAAAAGTTTTCGGGGTGGATTTTGCCGGTAATGGCATGATGAAAATGCGAGATTTGCCGGATGCAGATGAAATTCCTGCTGAACTTCACAACCGTGTGATGCATGTTTCACTTCCTTTGGGCGATGAATTTCTGATGGCGTCGGATACCATGCCGGGAATGGGCTTTGCTTACCAACAAGGAAATAACAGCTATATTTGTATTTCTCCTGACACAAAAGATGAGGCAGATCGCCTTTTTCAGGAACTTTCCGAGGGAGGAAACGTAGAAATGCCCATGAAACAAGAATTTTACGGTTATTTTGGGAGTTTTACGGATCGGTTTGGCACGCCTTGGATGATTCATTTTGAAGAAAAGTCAACGTTTTAAAACATTATGGAAAATATTATACTCAATACCACTATCTTGAAACCTATACACGAAGTATGGGAATATTATACCCAACCTGAACATATTAAAAAGTGGAATATTACCAATGAAAATTGGGTTTGTCCGAGAGCAGAAAATGACCTTCGGACCGGAGGAAGATTTAATTACAGAATGGAAACAAAAGACGGAAGTTATGGGTTCGATTATGCAGGAACTTTTGATGAAGTCATTCCTCAGCAGAAACTCAGTTATACGCTTGATGACGGCAGAAAAGCAGAAGTAATTTTCAATAAAGTGGATGAAACGACTACCGAAGTTTTTCTGGATATAGAAGCGGAAACCAAAAATCCGGTGGAAATGCAAAAAAACGGTCTCGATAAAATTATTCACAGTTTCGAATTGTATTCTGAAAATCAAAACAGCAAGTAACTATTTGATTTTCAGCTAGTCTAAAAATATATAAAATGGAAACAGTAAAATCAGAAATACGGCTGCTCGCACCTGTAGAAAAAGTATGGACTTATTTCTCGGAACCTCATCACGTTCAGAAATGGTTTTTTGCTATCAAAGATTGGCGGTGTGCCAGAGCATTGAATGAACTCCGCGAAGGAGGGAATTTCAGCTATAGAATGGAAAACAAAGATGGCAGTCATGGTTATGATTTTGTAGGCACCATTGATTCGGTAATTCCCATGGAAAAAATCTTATCAACTTTGGATGATGGCAGAAAC
>JADMKO010000163.1 GCA_015478785.1 Chryseobacterium sp.
GATATTCAAAATTTTCAAAATATACAAATGTTAACAAAAGAACAAATAGCAAAAAGGATTTCGAAAGAAGTAAAGGACGGATATTACGTGAACTTAGGCATAGGAATTCCGACGTTGGTCGCCAATTATGTTCCGGAAAATTTATCGGTAGATTTCCAGAGTGAAAACGGAGTTTTGGGAATGGGCCCTTTTCCGTATGAAGGCGAGGAGGATGCCGATCTCATTAATGCCGGCAAACAAACGATCACCACGCTTCCGGGTGCTTCTTTTTTCGATTCGGCTTTCAGTTTTGGGATGATCCGAAGCCAGAAAGTGGATCTTACAATTCTCGGAGCCATGGAAGTCACCGAAGAAGGTGATATCGCCAGCTGGAAAATTCCCGGTAAAATGGTGAAAGGAATGGGCGGTGCCATGGACTTGGTGGCTTCTGCACAGAATATTATTGTCGCCATGATGCACACCAACAAAGCCGGTGAAAGTAAAATTCTGAAAAAATGTACCCTTCCGCTTACGGGAGTAAAATGTGTAAAAAAAATAGTCACCGATCTCGCCGTGATGGAAGTTACCGCAAACGGACTGAAACTTTTGGAAAGAGCGCCCGGTGTTTCCGTGGAAGATATTGTAAAAGCCACAGAAGCTACGCTGATTATTGATGGCGAAATCCCTGAAATGGTGATTGATTAAAACCATCAATCTTCCGAAATGAAAACACTCTTTTATATATTTCTGGGCGGCGGAGTAGGAAGTGTCTTGCGTTTTCTGATTTCCGGCTATACCCATAAATGGTGGGTGTATAACAGTTTTCCGATGGGAACTTTTCTGGTCAATGTGCTGGGATGTTTTCTCATCGGAATTTTTTCAACATCTTTTCTGAAAAATGACAGCCTTCGATTCTTCTTAATTGCAGGTTTTTGTGGCGGTTTCACTACTTTTTCAGCGTTCTCAGCCGAAAGTTTTTCTCTTTGGCAAAGTGGAAATTACACCATTTTGTTGCTCTACATTTTACTCAGTATTCTGGCCGGAATAGCGGCTGTCATGCTGGGAACGAAAATAAGCTCCTGATGATGGAATCTGCATCAGAAATGACAAATTCTCCGGGCAGTTAATTTTTTAATTCTGCAAACATTATTTGAATTCTGGTGAATAATCAGTTCAGATCACCATTTAGTTTTTGTTCTAGTTTGCTGTTTTTCATTCCGTAAAAGAAATAAATCAGCAGTCCGATGGCAAACCAAATTCCAAACCATAACCAGTTGTTGTGCGTCATTCCGGTCAAAAGATAAAGGCAGGAAGTTAATCCCAATAACGGAATCAAACTCAGGTTTCTGGTAACGGAAAGATAGCACAACACGACATTAATCAACAAATAAATACATACGGATAAGCGGAATTCGCCTTCCATAGGATCGCTCCAATGAGTAAGTTGATGAAAAAACTCTGGCTGCCAGTAATAAAACCCTGCTACCACCGTGAAAAATAGCGGTGCGAAAATGTATTTGGAATTAATATACGGCATGTGAAATCTGCCTTTCAGTTTCTGTTTTCTGGGCATCAGCAAAATTCCGCCGTTTACCAGTACGAAAGCGAAAATAGTCCCGATGCTGGTGAAATCCAGGATAAAAGATTTGTCCGTAAACAGAATCGGAACTCCTACTGCAATACCCGTGATAATGGTGGCAAATCCCGGTGTTTTGTATTTTTCATGAATCGTGGAGAAACGTTTTGGCAAAAGGCCATCGCGGCTCATTGCATACCAAATTCGGGGTTGTCCCATTTGAAAAACCAACAATACAGTCGTGATGGCGAGAATTGCCGTCACGGAAACGATGAATTCCATCCACGGAAGATTGCTGTTTTCAGGTGCGAAAATAAATGAAAGCGGATCACCGATGCCGTCGAACTTTTTGTAATCTACCATGCCTGTTAAAATCAGGGTAAGGGCAATGTAAACCAATGTGCTAATCACCAAAGAAATGATCATTCCTCTCGGTAAATTTTTCTTTGGATTTTTGGTTTCTTCCGCAAGTACACTGAGAGCATCAAACCCAATATAAGCGAAGAAAACACCTGAAACGGCAGCCATGACACCTGAAAAACCGTTCGGCATAAAAGAAGGAATTCCTTCGCGGTCCAGTGGTGCCCAGTTGTCTGTATTGATATAAAAGGCACCAATTCCAATGATGAGAAGAATCACAGCGATTTTTAGAATTACCAGAATGTTGTTAAAATTCCTGCTTTCTTTGATGCCAATATAAACCAATGCGGTAATCAAAATATTGATCATTAATGCCGGAATATCCGTAATAAATTTCAATCCACCCACGATGGGAGCGGTGTTCCAGGCATTAATCAATTCCTGGTTTTCAGAACCGGCTTCGAAAGCTTTTTTGGCTTCCGGATAGCTGGTGGAAAGATAATCCGGCACGTGCATTCCCAGCCTTTCCAGAAAACTCGTGAAATAATCGCTCCAGGAAAAAGCAACATAAATATTTCCGAAAGAATATTCCATAATCAGCGCCCAGCCAATAATCCAGGCAATCAACTCTCCGAAACTCGCATAAGCATACGTGTAAGCTGAGCCTGCAACGGGAATTCTGCTGGCAAATTCAGCATAAGAAAGTGCCGTAAATCCACACGCAACTCCACAAATAATATAAAGGGAAATAACACCGGGACCGCCACGGAAAATGGCTTCTCCCAGACTGCTGAAACTTCCGGCTCCAATGATGGCCGCCAAACCGAAAAAAACAATGTCCCAAACGCCTAACACGCGGTTCAAAGAGGTGGGCTTGTCGGATTCGCTGTAAATTTTCTTTCTGAAAAGTTGATTCATATCTTTAATTGAGGAAAAACAAATGTAATCATTTCAGAAAAATGATGATATTCCACATCTGTTTTTTCTTAATTTTTAAGTTAAGTTTTAATAAAAAGAAAGCACATCGTTTGAAGTTATCCACATTTCCATATGATCAAAAAGACTTGTCCACATCATAAGTTTTAGATATTTTTGTTAATAAATAATCCACTTTCTAAGACTCAGAAAATGAATTCAAAAAAAATCTTGACCACTGCTGTTGTTTTTTATTTTGGTGTTGCTCATGCCCAGCATTCACACTATTTCAGCGACCGCAGTCCATATACGTTCGAACTTGCAGAAAACCTTTATCAGACAAAGGTGTACAGTGCTTCGCAACACGAATATTCTCAACATTATTTCTATAACAGCCACCTTTCGAAATCCCAAAAAGAGGCGGCTCAGTTTTTTGATAATATTATCGCAGTTATTCTTCAGAAAAATTATGCAGAAAAAGGACTCGAAGCATTCATTAAAGAGTATCCGAACTCTGCCTATTTTGCACAGGCCAATCTTCCTTTGGCAGATTATTATCTGGCACAGAAAGATTTTGACAAAGCTCTGGAAAGTCTTCAGAAAGTGAACCAATATCAACTTTCCCGACAAGAAAATACGGATTATATCCTGAAACTGGGGTATGCAAAATTCATGACCGGCGACAGCAAAGGTGCGATTCGCGCTTTGGAAGAAGCTTATTTGAATGGTGATCCTCAAAATAAAAATGACGTCGCCTATATGCTGGGGCATCTGTATTATGCTGACAGACAGAATGAAGCGGCTTTTCAGTATTTTGACAGTATAAAAGAAGATCCGAAATTTTCCAGACTCGTCCGTCCGTATTATGTGCAAATGTATTATAACGAAAAAGACTATGATGCGGCGATTCGTGAAGGAAATGCGTTGCTGAATACCGATATTTCCGAAGCGTATAAAGCAGAAGTTAACAAAATTATCGGCGAAAGTTACTTCATGAAAGGAAATTATACTGAAGCGTACCCTCATTTAAAATCGTTCCTTGAAAGCAGGCCGGATGCTGGCGAAAGCGACTTATATCAAATGGGTTTTGTCGCAGCTCAGCTCGGAAAGTATGACGAAGCAGTTTCGTATTATAACCAATTGATTAACAGTAGTTCTGAGTTGTCTCAAAACGCATATTACCAGCTCGGAAATGCTTATTTACAGACCGGGAAAAAACAGGAAGCACTATCCGCATTTCGTTCAGCTTATCAAATGCAATACGATGCCCATGTTCAGAAACTGGCTCATGAACAATATGCCAAAGTGAGTTACGATGTCGGGAATCCTTTTGAAAGTGCTCCCAAAGTAATTCAAGGATTTATTGACCGATATCCCGCCGATGAAAAAACTCCGGAAATAAGGAAATTGCTGGTAAAATCCTACCTTTATTCCGGGGATTACAGAGAAACACTCGCTGCGATAGATAAGCTTCAGAATTCTACTGCGGAAACGGATAAAATAGATCAGGAAGTTTCTTTTTTATTAGGAACCGAGGAATTTAACAAAGGAAATTTCGATGCTGCAGAAAAGTATTTTCTGAGAAGCTTAGAATTTAATCTTAATAAAGAATTTTATAACAGAGCAGTTTATTGGCTTGGACAAACGTATTATCAGAAAGAAAATTTCCCTTCGGCAATCGCCCGTTTTGAAAGCTTGATGAATGTTTCAGCTTTTCCTGAAAAACAGCAGCTGCATTATGATTTAGGATACGCCTATTTTAAATCGAAAAAGTTTGATAAATCAAAACAACATTTCCAAAGCTATCTTCAGAATCCGAAACCTGAGTTCAGGAATGACGCCCAATTGAGACTTGCAGATTCACATTATGCTGAAAACCAGCTTGCTGATGCAATTGCTTTGTACGATACTGCTGAAACCGCAAGTGATTATACAGTTTTTCAAAAAGGAATGGCGCTGGGTTTTCAGGGAAATAACAGCGCTAAAATATCAACACTAAAAAATCTGATTTCTAAATTTCCTGATTCTGAATATGTGGATGATGCCCAATATGAAATTGCCGTTGCTTATTCTTCAGATGAAGATTATTCCAATGCCGCGGATTTTTTTTCAAAAGTAATTAAAAGCAGCAGAGATCAGGATTTGGTAGCGGATGCTCAAATTTATAGAGCGCAGTTGTACATCGATCAGAATCAGGATGCTAAAGCTTTGGCAGAACTGCGAACTTTGGGAAATCAGTATAAAAATTCTGCCTATGCATCAAAAGTAGTTCAGGCTTCCAGGCCGATATTCGTTAAAAACGGAGATATAGCCGGATATGAAGATTTTGCCCGAAATTTAGGAGTGAAAATTGAAGCTTCCGAAATTGATGAGATCAATCTTGCCTCTGCAAAACAGTTATACATCCAGAAAAATTACAATGCAGCTATTCCGCTTTATGAAAAATATCTGAGTCAGAATCCGACAGGAGAAGGGATGTATCAGGCGCAGTTTGAATTGGGAGAAAGTTATTTTCATAACAAAAATTTCACAAAAGCATTGCTTGTTTTACAGGATGTTGCGGCGGTTCAAAATGATTATCAACAGGAATCTAAAACCAGAATTGCCCAGATTTATCTGAATCAGAATAATACTGCTGAAGCCAAAAAAATTCTGGAAACCCTCACTTCATCTACGCAGGTGAACATCAGGAATTTTGCCAACACAGAACTGATGAAGATTTATGCCGAAGAGAAAAATTTTGCGCAGGCAGAGAAATTTGCTGATCTGGTACTTGCCAATTCAAAAAATGCAGTCGCAATCCTGGAAAGTGCGAAATCGATAAAGGCGAGAAGCCTGATGAACAACGGAAAAGATAAAGAGGCGCAAACCGCTTATGCAGCACTGGAAAAATCTGCGAATCCTGAAGTTGCCGCCGAAGCGCTGTTTGCAAAAGCTTTTTATCAGAATAAATCCAAATCCTACAAAGCTTCCAACGAAACTATTTTCAGGCTTGCCAATAATTATGCGTCCGAAGAATATTGGGGTGCAAAAGCGCTCGTAGTAATGGCAAAAAATTACTTGGGACTGAAAGACAATTATCAGGCAAGTTATACCGTGGATCAGCTGATTGCCAATTATAGTGATTTTCCCGACGTCGTAGCGGAAGCAAGGGAAGTGAAAAAACAAATCAAATAAAAACAATTCAATTTCGACACCGAAACCTGAACATCGTTATGAGCAAAAATATTCAAAAAATATGGGTACTGGGAATGGTACTTTCTTCAGCAGCTTTATTTTCTCAGATTAAAGAAGAAAAACTGATTCTGGATAAGAAACGGGAACCCGAAGTAAAGAAAATAGAAAAGAAAAAAACTTCTGTTGAAACCATCAAGAATTATCCGCCCGAAGAAAAGTCGCAAAATCCCGTACAATATCAGATTACCAACGTTCCTGCGCTTTCGGATTTTCAAACTTCTACCATTCAGGGAGAGGATATAACGCCAAAAATAGATGCAGATCAATACCAGAATTATGCACGTTTCGGGATGGGAAACTATGGGAAAGTGCTTCTGGACGGTTATGCAACGTATCAACTGAATCCGCAAACGGAAATCGGTTTGGATGCGCATGTTCTTTCCACGCACGGTTTAAAGAATGAATATCCCTGGAACAGCCGATCTTCACAGGCCGATCTTAGCGCGTTCATGAATGCTTATGCCAATTCCGGAAAAATAAATGTTACGGCAGGCTTTGGGTCTCAGGATTATAACTATTACGGAATCTATGCCTTAGAGCCCGCTCCGGATACCGTCCTAAAACAGCAAGTCCAAAATTTTTCCCTGAACGGATTTTATGACCATTATTCCAATAAAATTCTTAACAGTGCTCAGGTGAAAACGGGTATTCTGAATGATCATTTTAATGCAAAAGAAAGTGTAGCATCAGTAAAAGTAAATCTGTCGCAACATGAAATGAAATTTCCTTTGCCGGATGTTACTTTGAATGCGGATTTGGGAGTAGGGTTTGAGTCGGTGAATTCCCGTTTCGATTTATTGGAACAACATGAATCCAATTATTTCGAAGGAATTCTGGAACCTAAAATAACTTTTTTCCGTGGAAAATCTTATCTGATGATTGGCTCAGGATTCAGCTTCTTGGGTGCAGAGCAAAATAATAATCTGCTGACAGACAGATTAAAAGAAAATAGAACCTATTGGTTCCCGAAAGCAGAAGTTTTATTTGCCAGCTCACCTTTAGCGAATTTATATCTGGGTGTCGATGGAGGTTTACAACATAATTCCTATACAGAAATGCTTCGCAGAAATCCGTTTTTGGTTTCGGATCAGGAAGTTTTACCAACAGAAACAAAATACCGTTTGTATTTCGGAATCAAAGGCGATGTGAATGAGCATGTGAAGTACGATGTTTCCGCAGGTTTTTCAGAAGTCAGAAATATTATGTTCTTCAAGGCGAACGGACTTTTTGATCACATCAATACCCTGAACCGTTCAGCTTACAACTATGCCAATACTTTTTCAGCAGTGTACGACAACGGATCTGTGAATGAAGTGAAAGCTTCTGTTCAGTATTTTCCTTTGCAAAATCTGTCTCTGAATGCAGCGGTGAATTATAATTTTTACCGTCTGGATAATCACGATAAAATATATAATATTCCGGAGTTCAATGCAGAATTCGGCGGACAGTACCGACTTTTGGATCAGAAACTTCTGCTCGGTTTCAAAGCGTTTTTCATCAGCGAAAGAACCACGAATTCATTTTCTTATACAGAAGATCCGATTGCCGGAATTTTTATTCCTGAAGAAAATACAGCAGAACGGCTTTCCGGTTATGCAGATTTTAATCTCTCGGCAGAGTACAGGTTTCATAAAAACTTCAGTGTTTTTGCCATCGGAAATAATCTTACCAATGCACAATACCAAAGTTATAAAGGATATAAAGTTCTCGGCGCACAGGTTTTAGCCGGAGTAAAAGTATCTTTCTAATTTAAAATTTATTCTTTCAAATACAGACATTTCGGAATCCTGAGATGTCTTTTTTTTGAAAGTGGAAATAGAGTATTTTTGTCAATAAAATTCAGCATAATGGAAAATATTTTTGATGCTAAAGTTGCACAAAATTACATTGACAGGATCAACCAACTGACACCGGAAACCCAGCGAAAATGGGGAACTATGAGTGTTGATCAGATGTTGGCGCATTGCAACGTGACATACGAAACCATTTATGAACCTCAAAAGCATCAGAAACCAAAACCGTTTACAGCTTTATTATTAAAATGGTTTGTAAAACCCGGAGTTGTAAGTGAAAAAGCGTACAGACAAAGTATTCCCACAGCACCGATGTTCGTCATCCGATCCGCGAAAAACTTTGAAGACGAGAAGAAAAGACTGATTGGTTATATTCAGAAAACGCAGCAGCTGGGAAGTGAAGCTTTCGATGGAAAAGCATCTCATTCATTCGGAAAACTAAGTGCAAAACAATGGAATAATATGCTGGCAAAACACCTGAATCATCATCTGGCGCAGTTTGGAGTTTAAGTTTAATTTTTCTGAATTAATTCTTTCTCATGGAAGGAATCTTTTATTTCAAACGAAACGGTTTTCCATAAACCGTTGATCTTAACCTATATCAATGTATGTTTTCTCTCAGAGCTGTACCTTTGTCTTTAAAATCACACGATATGAAAACAACACTTCATAAATCACAAACCAGAGGTTACGCAGATCACGGTTGGCTGAAAAGCCATCACACCTTCAGTTTTGCCAATTATTATAATCCGGAACGAATGAATTTCGGCGTTCTCCGTGTATTGAATGATGATACCGTCGCTTCCGGAATGGGTTTCGGAACGCATCCGCACCGCGATATGGAAATCATTTCTATTCCGCTGGAAGGCGATTTGGAACACAAAGATTCACTCGGAACTTCGGCTGTTATCCGAAAAGGGGAAATTCAGGTAATGAGTGCCGGAACCGGTGTTATGCACAGCGAATACAACAAAAACAAAGATGAGCAGGTGAAATTTCTTCAAATCTGGATTGTTCCTAACAAGAAAAATGTAACGCCTCGCTATGATCAGATTGACATTGAAAAAGAGAAGAAAATTAATGATTTTCAGCAAATTCTTTCACCCAATCCTGAGGATGAAGGCGTTTGGATTCATCAGGATGCCTGGTTTCATATGGCCCGTTTTGAAAAAGAATTCAGTAAAACCTATTCGTTGAAGAAAAATGGAAACGGTGTCTATGTTTTTGTCCTTTCCGGAAGAGTCAGAATTGGAGATATCGAACTTTCCGCTAGAGATGGATTAGGCATAGAAGAAGTCAACGGTTTTACGCTGGAAGCTTTGGAAAAATCCGAAATACTTTTGATGGAAGTTCCGATGGATTTGTAAAAATATACAGTACATTTAATTTTAAACTTGCCAAAACTCTAAACTTTGGCAAAGTTGTATTTAATTTTAATTTATGAAAATATTGGCTTTTGCAGGAAGCAATTCGGAGGTCTCCATCAACAAAAAATTAGTCACTTTTGCGGCTTCTTTTTTTTCGGAACATGAGGTAGAAATCATTGATTTGAACCATTTCGAAATGCCTATTTACAAAAATGAAAGAGAAATAGAAAACGGAATTCCGAAGCTGGCATTTGATTTTGCAGAAAAAATTGACGGATCAGACCTTCTTTTGATTTCCCTGGCCGAACACAACGGAAGTTATTCTACAGCTTTTAAAAATATTTACGATTGGGTTTCCAGAATAAAAGGAAGAAAAGCATACGGCGGAAAACCTGTATTTCTTATGGCTGCTGCGCCGGGAAGAAGAGGCGGGGCGAGTGTTCTTACTGCGGCCACTGCACGGCTTCCTTTTGACGGGGCCACGGTTTTGGAAACATTTTCGTTGCCTTTTTTTAATGAAAATTTCAGTGAAAAAGAAGGAATTTTAAACGAAGAAAAACGCGCCGAATTACAAGCAAAGTCTGCAACAGTACTCCAACATTTTCAGTGATTAAGCGAGAATTCTAAGTCAGTTTCTAATAGCTGCGATCAGTTTTTTTCCACCTAAAAAAACAGGAACCATCAACAATCCTGCGATCGTTCCGAACAGAAGTTGTTTTATCATTTCATTCCAATTCGGTAGAAGGTCGTGGAGGAATTTGATATTATGGTCAAAAATACCGCCTGAAACCAGCAACAAAGCAATGGTTCCGATAACTGCCAACGATTTGATAACAATAGGCAGAGCTTTCACAAGGATTTCACCCAACGTGTTCAGAAATCCTTTATTGCCGGATTTCTGCATCAGTTTGTATCCGGCATCATCCATCCGCACAATCAGCGCAACAATTCCGTAAACACCAACGGTAGCAATAATGGCAACAATGGAAACCGTGATGATTTGAATGGTCAACGGTTGATTCAAAACACTTCCCAAAGCGATAATGACGATTTCAATTGAAAGAATAAAATCGGTGAGTACAGCAGATTTTATTTTTGCTTTTTCAGCAGCTTCATCATTTTTTATTTCGGCAACAACTTCTTGCCCTTTTTTGTCGCGGTGAAAAAGAAATTCAATAATTTTTTCCACACCTTCAAAAGCCAGATAAAAACCACCCAAAACCAGAATAATCGTGATGGCAGGAGGATACAAAGCCTGAAGCAGAAACGCTACAGGAACGATGATGAGCTTATTGATAAATGAACCTTTCATAATGGCTATCAATACAGGGATTTCCCTCGACGATAAAAAACCGGTAGCTTTTTCTGCATTCACAGCCAGATCATCACCCAAAATTCCCGCTGTTTTTCGGGTTGCCAGTTTAGCAGTAACGGCGACGTCATCCATCAACGCAGCAATATCATCCAGTACAGCAAAAATTCCTGAGGCCATATCAATTTATTTTTATGGGACAAAAGTAATTATTTCACAATTGATTTTCTAAAAAACCTACAGCTATCGTGATATTGATTTTTAAGTATGTTAAAAATGTTGTAATTTCGCAGAACAAATTTTGTGAAAGTTGAAAATGCAGAAATTACATTCTCCGAAAGCGTTTTTCCAACCAAATGGAAACGTAATTTACGCTGAAAAATAATGAAAAAGCCGACGGTTAGAAATACT
>JADMKO010000164.1 GCA_015478785.1 Chryseobacterium sp.
CAGAAAAACTGAGAGTGACGACAAGGAGGAGGAGTATTCTCTTCATTTTATTTTGCATTTTTGCAGTAGCGAAGATAAAAAATATTTGGCAATTCCTGCTCCAACCTTATCGCGAAGAGAACCTTCTACCAGAAAACATCAAACTGAATTTTTATAAAGAGATAATAGATCGCTTTTATCTGTAATGATGAGCCTAGGGTTCAAAGCAGCGTAGCTGCGACCTGTTAATAGCAGAATCAATAAAACTCAGCCCACGTCCGCGTAGTTGGGTTCTGTTAATAGATTTCGCCTTTTTAAGTAAAGGAACCTCTTAAGTTGGTTTTTATAAATAATTCCCGACATACCGATTTTACATCAAAACAAAAATTTCGACAGCCAAAAGCTTCTTTTTTCGTAAATTTAGAGCCTGTTTAATTTTTTAATATTGAAAGACCAAGAGAGTTCAAGGAACTGAAAACAGGTTTTTAAACCCTTAAAATGGATGTACTATGACTTCAAAACAAAAAGTAGCATTGCTGAGAGAAGCAATGATAAAAGAAAATATAGACGCTTTTATTATCTTTTCTGCTGATCCGCACATGAGCGAATATTTGCCGGAAGAATGGCTGGAGCGCACCTGGATATCAGGATTCACGGGATCCGCAGGTTTCGTGGTTATTACCCGTGCGAAAGCAGCTTTGTGGACAGATGGAAGATATTTCGTACAGGCGGTTCAGGAGCTGGAAGGATCAGATTTTGAACTGATGAAAGAAGGCGTGGAAGGAACGCCGAACTATATCGACTGGCTGAAAAAAGAAATTCCTGATCACAGCACCATTGCCCTGAATGCACTCGCCACTTCCCATCTGCACTGGAATGATCTGGAACAGCAACTGGCTGAGAATGATATCAAGGTAGTCAATAAACCTTTACTGAAAAACCTGTGGGTCAACAGGGTTCAGGAGAAGAAAAAAGCGAAGGTTTTTGTTCATCCGGTAGAAAGAGCCGGCCTTTCTGTTGGCAATAAACTGGACATGATCAGAAAGAAAATGAAAGACCAGAATGCGGATGTACACATTATCACCGCTTTGGATGATGTCGCCTGGACAACCAATTTACGAGGCAGCGATGTACAGTACAATCCTGTTTTTTTAGCATACCTGATCCTGTCTTCTGAAGAAACGCAATTGTTTATCGGTAATAACAAACTGAATGAAGAAGCTGAAACACAGCTGAAAGAGGCCGGCGTTACAGTTCATGATTATGATTCTTTTTATGACGAATTGAATAATATTAAAAACCAAAAAATTCTTATTTCTCCGAATACCAATCAGGCCATTTTCAATACGCTGCAGGATAACAATACGTTCATCCTAGCTGCAGCTCCCGGAAATCTGATGAAAGCCAGAAAAACAGAAGTGGAACTCCAAGGATTCCGCACGGTAATGCGTCGGGACGGGGTAGCGATGGTGAAATTTATCCATTGGCTGAAAACCCATGTTGGAAAAGAACCTATGAACGAGGTATCGATCGGGAAGAAATTGAAGGAATTCAGGCAGCAGGGAAAGAATTTCGTGGGAGAAAGTTTCGGTAGCATTATCGGATATAAAGGCAACGGCGCTATTGTTCATTATTCCGCAAAAGAAGAAGACTGCAAAGAGGTGACGAATGAGGGAACGATTCTTATTGATTCCGGTGGACAGTATCTTGAAGGAACCACCGATATAACACGAACGCTGTCTCTGGGCTTACCTTCAGAACAGTTCCGGAAAGATTCTACACGGGTGCTTCAGGGGATGATCCGCCTTTCTATGGTGAGATTTCCAAAAGGAACACGCGGGGTTCAGTTGGATGCAGTCGCCCGAATGCCTTTGTGGAACGAAGGTAAAGATTATGCTCACGGTACAGGACACGGTGTAGGGAGCTTTATGAATGTTCATGAAGGGCCTCAGAACATCCGGAAAGATATGAATTTTCAGGAACTGCTTCCAGGAATGGTGTGTTCCAATGAACCGGGATTTTATGTTGAAAATGAGTACGGAATCCGCCACGAAAATCTGATTGCCGTCCGAGAATGGGAAAATACACGATACGGCACTTTCTACGCTTTCGAAACCCTGACCATCTGTCCGTTCGACAGATCGGTGATTAAAAAGGAATTGCTTCGCGAGGATGAAATCAACTGGCTCAACGGATACCATGCTTGGTGTAAGGAAATGCTGGAAGAAGACCTGAGCGGCGACGTAAAAAACTGGTTTCTGGATCAGGTAAAACCATTATAATAAATAAAGGCCGGCTCTGTATGAACCGGCTTTTTTCTTAGTTAAAATTAATCTTTTCAAGAATGAAATTCTGGCAGTCGTCTTTTCGGATGATGCGCAACTTTATTTCATCTCCAAACTGGTTTTGAAGCCGCTTGGCAAACCTGAAAAGAATATTTTTCTGATAACGGTCTTTGCGCAGTTGTTTAAAAGCTCTTTTGTTGGTAAACATTTTTTCTTCTTTTATAATAATCACTTCCAGATTCACTTTATTATTCAGTGAAGTGAGGAGTTCCCGGTCTTCCGGATTCAGGATATGGTCAGCTTTTATTTGATGAAGAGCATTCATTTTATTTCAATTTTCCGGCAAATATATAGACGAATTTTAACGAATATGCCAACAACTGCAAAAGTTATAAACCTTCTTCAGAATCCTGAAAATGCAAGCAGCTGAGCATATAAGCAAATTTGCCAATCCGCAAATTAACCTATTTTTGCATCATGAATTACGACACCATCTGCGCACTGGCCACACCCAACGGAGTGGGAGCTTTAGGAATTATCAGAGTTTCCGGAAATGAAGCTCTCGGGATTGTCAATCGATGTTTTGAAGGAAAAAATATCACAGAAGTTGCTTCTCATACGGTCCATTACGGATTTATAAAGGATGGTGACGAGCAGATTGATGAGGTGATGGTTTCGGTCTTCAGAGCGCCTAAAACCTTTACGACGGAAAATTCGGTGGAGATTTCCTTTCACGGTTCTCCGCATATAGCTCGGAAAATTCTGGAGGTTTTGATGAAAAACGGAGCCAGAATGGCCAAAGCCGGAGAATTTACGATGCGGGCTTTTATGAATGGAAGAATCGACCTGTCGCAGGCAGAAGCCATTGCCGATGTGATTGCCAGTGAAAATGAAGCGTCCAGAAAAGTGGCATTAAATCAGCTGAAAGGGGGGATTTCCAACGAAATTTCTGTGTTGCGGGGAGACCTTCTCAACTTCACTTCTCTGATAGAGCTGGAGCTCGATTTTGCTGAAGAAGACGTGGAATTTGCCGACCGTACCGCCATGAATATGCTCCTGAACCGGTTGGAAGAAAAACTGAGCGCCCTCATGGAGAGTTTTCAGTATGGAAACGCCATTAAAAATGGAGTAGAAGTGGCCATCATCGGAAAGCCAAATGCCGGAAAATCCACCCTGCTGAATGCTTTGCTTAAAGAGGAACGCGCCATCGTTTCAGATATTGCCGGAACAACCCGCGACACCATCGAGGAGGTTTTGCACATCAACGGAACGGCATTTCGCTTTATTGATACCGCAGGAATCCGGGAAACCACCGATGCCATTGAAGCCATCGGAGTTCAGAGAGCAAAAGAGAAGATTGCAACGGCGAAAATCTTACTGTACCTCTATGATGAATGGGATGCGACGCCTGAAGAAGTCATTGGTTTTGTAAAAGAATTCTGGCGTGAGGATTTAAAAGTCATCTTACTTCATAACAAAATCGACCTCAGCAAAAACGCTGAAAATGAGTTTGATCAAACGCTGTCGAATGCTTTAATCCCGGAGTTCACCACTACCATTATTCCCATTTCGGCAAAAGACCAGACCGGAATCGAGACATTAAAAAAAGAACTTTCCTCTTACGTCGAAAACCTGAAAACGGACGAAAATACGGTGATTACCAATCAGCGTCATTTCGAAGCGCTACAGAAATCCTTGCAGTCAGTCCGCAACGTGAAAACAGCCCTCACCCAGAGTTTCCATACCGAACTGTTGGCGTACGAACTCCGCTACGCTTTGGAGCACCTTGGCGAAATTTCCGGCGAATTCACCAATGACGAAGTTTTGGGCAATATTTTCTCGAAATTCTGTATCGGAAAGTAATCCACAAATTCTAACCACTTCAATTCTACTTGAAAGTGTGATACATCTTAAATCACCGCATTTTTGCGGAGAATAAATTTATTTGCTTCCTCAATATACCCTTTCGGGTATAGTTAATTTATAAAATCATTAATTATACCCTATAAGGTATAAATTCATTGAAATTAGTACATTTGTACCCTAAAGGGTATAAATATGAATACTTCACTTTCAGATTTTGTAAAAGAAAAAAGAAAACAATTGAATCTAACACAACTTGAGTTAGCAGAACGTGCAGGTGTTGGGCTTCGTTTTGTTCGTGAATTAGAACAAGGAAAAGAATCTTTAAGATTGGACAAAGTAAACCAAGTGTTAGCTTTATTTGGTAGTGAAATCGGTGTAATTAAAAAAGCTGAAGAATGAGACAAGCGGAAATTTATTATCAAAATAATGTAGCAGGAATCATTACTGAAAATGATGAAGGGTATGTTTTTCAATATGATGAAAAGTATTTGAAAACTGAAAATTCAAAACCTGTCAGCTTGACTTTGCCTACACAAAAAGAACCTTATGAAAGCAAAATCTTATTTCCTTTTTTTGACGGATTAATTCCCGAAGGTTGGTTGTTGAATATTGCAGTAAGTAATTGGAAAATCAATCCGAGAGACCGATTTGGTTTGTTGTTGACGTTGTGTAAAGATTGTATAGGTTGCGTAACTGTTTTGCCTAAAGAAAATTGAAAATGCAAAAGTGTTTATATTGTTATCAGCCATTAAATAATGAAGTAGATTTTCATTCGTCTTGTGCTAAAAAAATATTTGGCACAACTGTACCACCTATTATTGATTTTGACTTAAAACAGATAGAAGAATTAGCAAAACAAATCATTATCAAAAGTGTTGCGGTAACTGGTGTTCAACCTAAATTATCATTAGATTTAGAAAAGCATAAAAGCCAATTGTCAAGATTAACCATTGTAGGATTAAATGGCGATTACCTATTAAAACCACCTTCTAAAGAATACAAAGAATTGCCACAGAATGAAGATGTAACCATGCACTTGGCTGAATTGGTAAAAATAAAAACAGCAAAACACACATTGGTACGGTTACGTTCAGGTGAATTAGCTTATTTAACCAAGCGTTTTGATAGGAATAAAGGAAAGAAAATCGCAGTAGAAGATTTCTGTCAATTAAGTGAAAACCTTACCGAGCATAAATACAGAGGTTCTATAGAAAAAATTGGAAAATTGACTTATCAATTTACGGCAAACAAAGGCTTTGAAATACAGCGTTTATTTGAATTGGTTTTATTCAGCTATTTAACAGGCAACGCCGATATGCACCTGAAAAATTTTTCATTGATGGAAAATAATTTAGGCGAATATGAATTTTCCCCTGCTTATGATTTATTGAGTACAGTATTGGTAATTCCTGACGATACGGAAGAATCTGCATTAGCCATCAACGGAAAAAAGAGTAGATTGAAATTAAACGATTTTAACCAATTAGCAGAATCATTAAAAATTAACGAAAAATCATTACAGTCAATTTATAAACGTTTCAATAAAATTTTACCTAAATGGAATTCATTTATAAAGCAAAGTTTTTTATCCAAAAAAATGCAAGATGATTATATCAATTTAATTACAAAAAAGCACAAAAAATTATTTGAGTAAGTTTCGATTTTAGGCGATAGTTTCTCCTGCTTCCCCAACTTTTGACACAGAAAGACACAAAAACATTTGAAAACCTTATTAGATCAATGTATTTCATTTTCTGTATCGGGAAGTAAATAAAGTCAACAGAAAAAATGAGGGTCAAATGTTACTTTTGCAATTCTTTGCGCTCTTGCTTTCGGTTTTGCGTGAAAAAATAGGCAGAGCAAATTCGCAAAATCACTACCTAATAAACAATTAACCGATTAATTAGTCAATGAGTTTTGCTTTTGCGTGAAACCAGAGCCAATCTGCGTGAAAACCCCTCTTTCTTCAAATCCAAAAAACTGTACCTTTGCACCTCAAACAGGAAGACACAAGGTCTTCCGCAACTGAAAAGGGATGATGGACACCGAAAAACAAATCTCAGGGCTGATAAAAGCCTTTCAAGAAATACAAAATCTGTTGCATAAAGCGGCTTCAGATCCTGCAATGCAGGAAGAATTTCAAACCGTGCTCACCAGAGCACAGCAGGAAAATCCCTGGTTTACGCAGGAAAACCTGAAATTCGCTTTGGAACAGTGGGCACAACTTCTCACCGTGGAAAACATCAAAGCGTGGCTCAGCAACTACAGAACAGCTAAAGTGCCCAAAAAAGTGGGCCTTATTCTGGCAGGCAATATTCCGATTGTGGGCTTTCATGATGTGCTTTCTGTTATTCTCAGCGGAAATATTCCGGTGATCAAAATGTCTTCCAAAGACAAGCTTCTGCTGCCTTTTATTCTGAAACAATGGAGCCTCCATTCTGAAAGAAATATAAAATATGAACTGGTGGAAAGACTGCAGGACTATGATGCCGTAATTGCGACTGGCAGCAATAATACTGCACGTTATCTTGAGTATTATTTTAAAGATACGCAGCGTATTATCCGGAAGAACAGAACCTCTGTGGCGGTCCTAAGTGGTAATGAAACGGACGAGGAACTGAAATTGTTGGGAGAAGATGTGTTCCGCTATTTCGGAATGGGCTGTCGCAATGTGACACAGTTGCTGATTCCTGAAGATTTTCTTCTCGACAGGATTTTTGAGAATTTTACTGCTTTCGGGGACATCATCAACCATAACAGTTATGCCAATAATTATGATTATCACAAGGCGATTTACCTGCTGAATCAGGAGAACTTCTGGGACAATAATGTGGTGATGATGAAGGAAGAGACGCAGTTGTTCAGTCCGCTTTCCGTATTGTTCTTCTCAAGGTACAACAACCAGCAGGAAGTGCACGATTTTCTGGAACAAAATACTGAGAACATCCAGTGCGTGGTGGCAAAGCCGGAATCAGGTCTGGAATCGGTTCGTTTTGGGGAAACCCAGAAACCCTCTCTTACCGATTATGCGGATAAGACCGACACCATGCGGTTTTTGGAACTGATATAAGTTCAATAGGTTTCAATAAAAAAGCGCTGTCCTTCATCGGGACAGCGCTTTTGTTTTTATAGACTTCAGCGTCAGGCTTTGTCGATACTGCCCATTACTTTTTGGGCAAAACCGTTGAGAGCGTCTTTCTCACTCATGCCGTTTTGTACATTGGCGTGGACTTCCATAGCGCCCAGCATATTGGTGATCAGTTCGCCGGCTACGTTCAGGTCGTCCTCGGTAGCACCTCTGAATTCGCAGAAGCTTTCTAATACTTCCACTGCTTTCTCCAGATTCTCTGCGCTCTGTTGCTGATAAAATTGTCTGATAACAGGTAATTTCATACTGATATATTTTTTTAAAAAAGGCCCTCCGTTTCGGGAAGGCCTTGGTGATTATTTCAATTCGCTGAATAATGTGTTAAGACTTTCCGCCTGGTTGGTTTGCACCTGATTCACCAGCTGTCCGTTTTTGAAAACGGCAAAGGTCGGCAGGTTGTCCACTTTAGCAAGTTTCCGGCTTTCAGGAAGCTTTTCAGCATCCACATAATAGAAAGCCACATCTTCATTCTCAGAAGCCAGTTTCTTGAACTTGGGCTTCATGATTCTGCAGTTTCCGCACCAGGTGGCGCCGTACTGTACTGCAACTTTTTCATGCTGTGCCACCAATTCCTGTAAGGTATCTTCTGTTAATTCCAAATACATGATAATCTTAATTTAAATGTTTTGATAAATAAGCTGCGGTAGAATTTCTGTCCGCATTCATCGCTTCTTTGCCTTCTTCCCAGTTGGCAGGACAAACTTCTCCGTGCTTTTGAACGTGGGTGTAAGCGTCGATAAGTCTCATGAATTCTTTTACATTTCTGCCTAACGGCATATCGTTCACTGCTTCATGGAAAATCTTTCCGGATTCATCAATCAGGTACGTAGCTCTGTACGTAACGTTGGATCCTGTGAAGTGTTCATTTCCTTCCTCATCGTAATCGAAATCCTGATCTACAATACCCAGCGCATTCGCAAGCTGTCTGTGGGTATCTGCTAAAATTGGATACGTTACACCTTCGATTCCTCCGTTGTCTTTCGGAGTATTGAGCCATGCGAAATGGACTTCGTTGGTATCGCACGATGCGCCGATAACTTTTGTGTTTCTCTTTTCAAACTCGCCTAAAGCTTCCTGAAAAGCGTGGAGTTCAGTCGGGCATACAAAGGTGAAATCCTTCGGATACCAGAACAACAGAACTTTTTGTTGGTTTTTTACAGCTTCGTCCAGAATGTTGATTCTCAAATCGTCTCCCATTTCGGACATTGCATCTACGGTAATGTTTGGAAATTTTCTTCCTACTAATGACATACTTTTATATTTTTATGGTTGATACTTGAATTTTGTAGTGCAAATATACTAAAGGTTCATCTATTATAAAATGAATATCAATTAATAAAATCTATCGGAATGATGATTCTGTTTGATGGAATTAATAAGTCCTAATATATACCATATTTCTCCCTTGAAACAGAATTTCAGGAGTTATAGAAAGAAAGTTGTTGTAGAGGAAAGATTACATCATATTAAAAACGGCTCCCATTAAACCGACAAATAAACTGAAACCATAAACACAGAGCATCACCAGAATAAGGATGCCGATGTACTGATAGTGGGCTTTTAATTTCAGAAATGCCTCATTCATCAGCATTTGATCCGATTCTAACAAAGCCTTCTTGATCTTTCTGGAAAAGTCGTACAGATATTTGATCGGAAAATAATAGAGTGCCGCCATCAGAAGATAAAAGAAGGTAAGAATACTGCCGGAAATTCCTAGTGGAAGCGATTGCATTCCCATAACCCCCATACTGGTGAAAATAGTTCCCATGGCAACGCCCGCCAATACCATCAGTCCGATGCTGACAAATCCGAAAATCGCAATCAGCCGGCTCCAGCGCGCTGCTTCCAGCAAAATCGTATACGTGTTCTGGTTGATAATTAAAGAATTCTCAATGGATAAATTAGTTTTCATAGTTTTTTTTAATGGGTTGCGGACATAAAATTGTTATGATTCAAATATAATAATTTATGCGAAAAGAGGAACATACAAGGTGAATTCTTCGTGCAATTTTGTTCTGATATCCGATGGAATCCGCACAGGAGTATATTTCATTTTAGTATCTTTATGCCCTCAAATTAATTTCGAAAATGACATTCCAGGAACAGATAAAACAGGGTATTCCCAACGAATTGCCACAGCCCAAACCGTACGAAACGCAAATCAACCATGCACCGAAACGCAAGGAAATTCTTACTGATGAAGAGAAAAAACTGGCCGTCAGAAATGCTTTGCGGTATTTTGAACCAAAATTTCATGCGGAACTGATTGAGGAGTTCCAAAAAGAGCTGGAAGATTACGGAAGAATTTATATGTATCGTTTCCGGCCTGAGTATGAGATGAAAGCAAGGCCGATTTCCGAATATCCGGGAAAATCAGAACAGGCAAAAGCCATTATGCTGATGATTCAGAACAATCTGGATTACGCCGTCGCACAGCATCCCCACGAATTGATTACGTATGGAGGAAACGGCGCCGTATTTCAGAATTGGGCACAATACATCCTTACGATGAAATATCTGTCGGAAATGACCGATGAACAGACCCTCGTTATGTATTCCGGCCATCCGATGGGATTGTTCCCTTCGCATAAAGATGCACCCAGAGTAGTCGTAACCAACGGAATGGTTATCCCGAATTACTCAAAACCCGACCACTGGGAGAAATTCAATGCACTGGGCGTTTCACAGTACGGACAAATGACCGCCGGATCTTATATGTACATCGGCCCACAGGGAATCGTGCACGGAACAACGATTACAGTGCTGAATGCCTTCAGAAAAATCAATAAAGAACCAAAAGGCGGCTTATTTGTGACTTCAGGATTGGGCGGAATGTCCGGAGCTCAGCCAAAAGCAGGAAATATTGCAGGTTGCGTTACGGTGATTGCAGAAGTCAATCCTAAGATTACCAAAATCCGTCACGACCAGAAATGGGTGAACGAAATCCACGAAAATCTGGACGAATTGGTGGCAAGAGTGAGAATAGCTCAGGAAAATCAGGAAACGGTTTCTTTAGCTTATCTTGGAAATATTGTTGAAGTTTGGGAAAAATTTGATGCAGAAAATTTAAGAATCGATATCGGTTCAGACCAGACTTCGCTTCACAATCCTTGGGCGGGCGGTTATTATCCGGTTGATCAAACGTTTGAGAAGTCCAACAAAATGATGGCAGAAAACCCTGAATTATTCAGAGAAAAAGTTCAGGAAACCTTGAGAAGACACGCTTCTGCTATCAATAAACATACGGCAAAAGGAACCTATTTCTTCGATTACGGAAATGCTTTTTTACTGGAAGCAAGCCGCGCCGGAGCCGATGTAATGGCAGAAAATCCGACTATGGGAAGAGAGTTCAGATATCCATCCTATGTTCAGGATATTATGGGACCAATGTGTTTTGATTATGGTTTCGGGCCTTTCCGTTGGGTGTGTGCCAGCGGAAAACCGGAAGATTTACAAAAAACTGACGAAATTGCCTGCCAGGTTTTAGAAGAAATGATTAAAAATTCTCCCGAAGAAATCCAGCAGCAGATGAAAGACAATATTCAGTGGATTAAAGGCGCTCAGGAAAATAATCTGGTCGTCGGAAGTCAGGCAAGAATTCTCTATGCCGATGCTGAAGGACGGATGAAAATTGCGGAAGCCTTTAACAA
>JADMKO010000165.1 GCA_015478785.1 Chryseobacterium sp.
TCCCAACCCAAATCCTTGTGAGAATTGGCCGAATGCGCCCGCACGGTCAGCGTTGCATTCAAAAGGAGGACACCCTGTGTGGCCCAATCATCCAGTTCTTTGGAAGTTCTCTCTGTACCTGTATCGGTTTTCAGTTCAGCAAAAATATTTCTCAAAGAAGGCGGTGCCGTAACTTTTTCGGAAACAGAGAAACACAAGCCATTCGCTTGATCATCATTATGATAAGGATCCTGGCCAAGAATTACGACTTTGATCTCTTCAAAAGGAGCAAGTTCCAAGGCGCGGAATATTTGATTTTTGGGCGGAAAAACCTTCGTTGTATCATATTCCTGATTGACTTTTTCCCACAGATTTTTGAAATAAATACTGCTTTTTATCGGTTCTAAAACATCTTTCCAAGTCATTATTAAGTATCAAAATGGGTTTCAAAAATAAATAAAAAATGTACAATATTTGCATGATGCCCGCAAGAGTTGAGAAAACTCACTATTTTTGCAGTGTGCACATTCAGAAAGAAGATTTAGAAGAACTTGAATTTCCGGAACTCCTTTCGGAGATTGCTCCGTTCGCGTACTCCCAGAAAACAGAAGATAAAATCATGAGCCTGCTTCCCATGAGCAGGGACGAAGCTGAAATTTCTTTAAAAAAGACCTCGGAATTGCTGACCAGTTTTGAAAGTTCCAATGCCATTCCTTTTCATGAATATGAAGATATTGAACAGGAACTGAGACTCATGATTATTGAGAATTTCCGTTTGGAAAACAAAGCATTTCTGAAAATCAAAAATATTACAGAACAAATCGGGAAGTTGCAGAAATTCTTTCCCGCTTTTTCCGAAACTTTTCCTTTATTATTGGAAGAAGTTCTGGCTTTGGAATTTCACAAAGCTATTATTGAAAAAATAGACAAAGTTTTCAACCGTTTTGGAGAGGTAAAAAGTGAAGCATCGCCGGATCTTAAAATATTAAGAACCGAAATTCAACATGCTAAAAAAGCCATTCAGGAGAATTTTAACAGGGCATTAACCACCTATTCTCAAAACGATTTATTAGACGAAATTCGCGAAACCATCCTGGAAGACCAACGGGTGCTGGCTGTAAAATCAGGATTTAAAAAACGTGTTCCTGGAAGAGTGTTGGGTATTTCTAAAACCGGTTCTATCACGTATATTCAACCGGAATCTGTGCTGAAACATTACTTCAAACTCCGCGAAAATGAGGAAGAAGAAAAAAAGGAAACCGACCGGATTCTGCGCAGGCTCACTGCTGAAATTGCCGAACATCAACCGTGGCTGGAATCATATCAGAAATATATTTTCGATCTGGATTTGATAAGAGCAAAAGCAAAATTTGCAGAAAAAATAAATGCCGTCCTACCGAAAATCAACAGCCATACTACGCTTCGGCTGCGAGATGCTTTTCATCCGTTGCTTTGGCTGAGAAACAGTATTGAAAAAAAGAAAATTTATCCACAGTCGCTCACGCTTACGGAGCACAACCGCATTATTTGTATTTCCGGGCCCAATGCCGGTGGAAAATCCATCACCCTGAAAACTGTAGGACTGCTTCAACTGATGATTCAGAGCGGAATTCTGGTACCGGTGCATCCGAAATCGGAAATGTTCTTTTTCGACAAAATCATGACGGATATCGGAGATAATCAATCGATTGAAAACCATTTATCTACCTACTCTTCCCGGCTCAAAAAAATGTCAGGCATCATTCGTGAAGCCGATCATAAAACCTTGTTATTGATCGATGAATTCGGCACTGGATCAGACCCTGAACTCGGCGGCGCATTGGCTGAAAGTTTTCTGGAATATTTTTATGACAAGAAGAGTTTTGCCATTATTACCACCCATTACACCAATATCAAACTGGTCGTAGAGCAACTTCCGAATGCCGAAAATGCAGCCATGCTTTTTGATGAACATTCTCTGGAACCTTTGTATAAACTGGAAGTTGGACAGGCCGGAAGTTCGTTCACTTTTGAAGTGGCTGAGAAAAATAAAATTCCACGATTTATCATTAAAAAAGCAAGAGAAAAAGTGGAAAAAGATGTGGTGAATCTTGACAAAACCATCGTAAAACTGCAACAGGAAAAATTTGAAGTTGAAAAATTAAAAACGAATCTTACCGAACAGAAGGAATCTGTGGAAGACAAGCGTGGGAATCTTCAGAAACTCAATGAGCAACTGCAGCAGAAGTTGTTCAATTTTCAAAAACTGTATGAAGAAGAACACCGAAAACTTCAGTTCGGGAACAAAATTGAAACATTTATCGATTCCTACATCAAAGGAAAATCCCGGAAAGATGTGGTGAAAGATTTTGTAAAAATTCTGGAGCAGGAGAAGTTCAGGCGTTTGGGAAGTGATAAAGATGAGAACAAAAAACTGCAGGTTATCAAACGGAAAATTACCCAACAACTGAAAAAAGTGGATGTGATAGAGAAAATTGCCGAAACCAATGAGAAAATGGATCAGCAACGAAAAGAAGAACGCGCAGTATGGCTGAAAACCGGACAGCGCGTGCGCATCACCGGATCTACCAGTGTCGGAACGATTGAAAAAATCACTAAAACTAAAGTGGTAGTGAACTACGGCACTTTTAAAACTACCATAAATGCAGATGAACTGGAAAGGGTGTAGAAAACAATAATCAACTGAATATCAATGGAGATCTTTATTATTTTTATCCTTATTTTATTGAACGGAATTTTCTCCATGAGTGAAATCGCACTGGTTTCTGCGAAAAAGTTTAAGCTCGAAAGTGCTGCCCGCAAAGGGAATTCCCATGCTCAAAAAGCTCTTGATTTTTCAGAAAACCCAAATATTTTTCTCTCCACAGTTCAAATAGGAATTACCCTTATCGGAATTCTCACCGGGATTTACAGTGGCGAAAAAATTACAGTAGACGTCAAAACATTTTTAAGCAATATTCCTTTACTGATGCCTTATGCAGATACTTTATCAGTCGCGGTAGTGCTTATTATCCTCACTTTTTTTTCTATTGTTTTGGGTGAGTTGATTCCGAAAAGAATCGGACTGATGTTTCCGGAGAAAATCGCCATTTTGATGGCCCGGCCGATGACTTTGGTCTCGGTGATTACAAGGCCTTTTATTTGGCTTTTAACGAAAACCAATAATCTGATTTTGGGGATTTTTGGAATTAAAGGCGGTAATGAAAACATCGTCAGCGAAGAAGAAATAAAAGCGATGGTGAAAGAAAGTGCAGATGGAGGTGATGTTCAGGAAATAGAACAACAAATTGTGCAGCGCGTTTTTGCCCTGGGCGACCGTAAAGTAAGGGAACTGATGACGCATCGCCAAGATCTTATCTATTTTGATATTCAGGATGATGGCTTTACTATTAAAAGTAAAGTTCAGGAATCTCCACATTCAGTATATCCGGTGGTTCATAAAAATCTGGACAATCTTTTGGGTTTGGTTTCGCTGAAGGAAATATTCCCCGTAGCCGGTTCGGAAGTTGCTTTTGACCTGCAAAATTACCTCAGGCAACCCATCACTGTCTACGAAAATACGTCGGCCTATAAAGTTCTGGAAAAAATAAAAGAAGAACGAATGCACTACGCTTTTGTGGTGAACGAATACGGAACTTTTGAAGGCATGGTAACGATGGACGATCTTCTGGATGCCCTGATCGGAAGTGCCGTAGAAGACCAACATGAGGAGGCTAACATGACAGAATATGAAAAAGGACGTTATGAAATGGACGGGTCATATCCTTTTTACAAATTTCTTCATCAATTAGAAATGGAAGATGAATACGAAGCCGGCGATTATCACACCGTTGCGGGATTCATCATTAATGAACTTCAGCATTTTCCGGCTGCTGGAGAAACAATGGAATGGAAAGGGCTTTTGTTCAAAATTTTACATGTAGAAGGTGTACGAATTGATAAAATTGAAGTCACGAAGATAGAGTCAGATTGAGCATAGTTTGCTAAGCTTACCAACGAGTTTCAACAATTTATGAAATACTGGTGAAAAGAAGCAGAATTACTTTTCGATATTATCAACATTATTTCCATCGGGAAGAAGAAATGTTTCTTCTGTTTCTTCATTAATTATTGGAAGATACTGCCGTTTTTCTATTTTATAAACAGCGTATAAAATTTTAGGAAGTGACAGCAGCAGCGGCCCGAAAACCAAACCCATGGCTCCGAAGAGCTGCAAACCTAGGATCACCCCAAACACCGTGATGAGCGGATGAATGTCTGCCATTTTTTTTAATAAAGTAAAACGCAGCACATTATCAATTCCGCCAACGAAAATAAGGCAGTATAACGACAACAACAATCCGGAATTGACATCGCCCGTCGCCATCTGGTAAATGCAGAGCGGAACCCAAACGACCATCGTTCCGACAACAGGAACTATGGAAGCCAAACCTGTCATCAATCCCCAAAAGACAGCTTGCTCCACACCGAAAATTGAATAGCCAATAATCGCAATAATGCCCTGACTGACGGCCATTATAGGAACTCCATACGCATTGGAACGGATGAGATCCAGATTCTCTTTGATAAAATACCGTTTTGATTTTTCTGATAAAGGAAGCATTTCCTTCAGGTTGCGCTCCATGCTGCGGCTTCCCGTCAACATAAAATAAAGAATAAAAAGCGCAACCAGAATATTGGCGAAAAACTGTCCGACCCAATTGAGCGTAGACGGAATATAACCGATAATCCTGTTCACCACATTCAGTAAATCGTGAGAAGTAAACTCTATATCAAAACGCTGTATGAGTTCATGATTCTGAAGATAACGAACGATAGGCTGAAAGCGTTCAATGATTTTTTGAGGATCTTTCAAAACATCATTAATTTGAGGAATCAGAATTTCCAAAACAATCCATACCGGTATTCCGAAACATACGATAATGGACAAAATAATGACAACTGTAGCCAGATTTTTGTTCCAACGGTTACGTTCTACCAACCTGTGATAGAAGTTTCTGGTGACGACATATAATGTTACTGCGCCAAGAAAGCCCGTTACAAAGTAACTGAGTTCAAAAGCGATGACCAGGACAAGAAATATAGAAAACAGAACCATTGCGCGCAGAACCGTTGTCTCTTTAAAAAGTTTATCCATAGTCATTTCCTTTACTCAAATGTACTAAAAACTCTTCCGTTAACAATGAATTTGTTGGTTGATAAATGTGCGACGAACTGGTTTCTGACTATTATCTTGATTTGAAAAGAAATTACTTGGAGAATTCCCTTATTATTCTTTCATTAAATGCTGGAAGATCCTCGGGAGAACGGCTGGTAGTAAGATTTCCGTCCGTTACAACTTCTTCATCAACCCAATCGGCACCTGCATTTTTCAGATCTTTATGAATGGCTTTATAGGAAGTCATTTTCCTCCCTTTTACTACCTCAGCATCAATTAAAGTTTGCGGACCGTGACAAATCGCAGCCACAGGTTTTTTTGCATCAAAAAACTTTTTTACCAATGCTACGGCTGCTTCGTCCGAACGCACAGCATCAGGATTCAGCACACCTCCGGGAAGTAATAATGCGTCATAGTCTGAATGATTTGCTTCTTTCACGGTTTTGTCCACCGCAATGCTTTCTGCCCATTCATGATCTACCATTCCACGGATTTCACCGGATTTCAGGGAAATAATTTCTACCTGAGCACCATTTTCTTTTAATGCGTTAACGGGTTCCACGAGTTCAGACTGTTCATAACCGTCGGCCGCAAGTACTGCGATTCTTTTATTATTTAGATTTTTCATTTTTTCGTAATTAAATTTGTTCATAAAAAATGGCCTTTCGGCCACTGTCTATTTTGCTTTAAGGTTGATTTCCTTTTTGGCTAGTTTCGTCAGATCCTTGTCGCAGGTTTTCTCTTCATTTAAGGTTTCCAACATCAGATTGAGGACTTCTTTTTCGTTGAGAAGTTTGGCATATGTAGCCAGGGTTCCATAAGAAGCGATTTCGTAATGCTCCACTTTCTGTGCAGCAGCGATAATCGCAGCGTCGCGTACGGGCCCCGGTTGGGTTTCTTCCATAATACTTTCTGCTTCCTTGATGAGACCATCCATTGCGTCACATTTTTCTGCTTGCGGCTTTAGTTTCAACGCTTTAAAGGCATCCTCCAAACGGGTAACCTGCATTTTCGTTTCCTCCAAATGATCATTCATTGCCATTTTCAGCTTTTCGGAAGTAACATTTTTTTCCATTTTTGGAAGTGCTTTTACCAATGCTTTTTCAGCCCAATACATGTCTTTCATTCCATCGATCATGAAATCCTTCAGTTCATCTGCGGCGTCAGCTTTTGGCTTTATTTTGCCTGCAGCAGTACTTTTCTTTGCCATAATAATTATTTTTTTTTAATATTAAAATTGTTCGATTTGGAAAACAAAAATAAGGCTGAAAATATGTTATTCCGTTGTTTTGTCTCAATTATGTAAAACTATTCAGATAAACTATAAACCACTTTTTCGTAACAGCTAATGCATCCTTACCGGAGAATTGCGCTTCCTCTTCTTCAGGAATAGAAATTAAAACAGTAAATTTGTGATTCTTAAAAATGTAAAAAAAATATACATGTCACAGGCAAAAATTTATTACACGCTTACGGATGAGGCACCCATGCTTGCCACCCATTCTTTTTTACCTATTGTAAAAGCTTTTACCCAACCTGCCGGTATTGAAATTTCGGTTCCTGATATTTCATTAGCAGGTAGAATTCTTGCGGTTTTCCCTGAAAATTTAACGGAAGAACAGAGAATTCCAGATGACCTTACTGCCTTGGGCGAGCTGGCCAAACAACCGGAAGCCAATATTATTAAGTTGCCTAATATTTCCGCGTCAGTACCGCAGTTGGAAGAGGCCATCGCTGAACTTCAGCAACAAGGTTATGCCGTTCCGAACTATCCTTCGGAACCCAAAAATGAAGAAGAAAATGCCACTCAAAAAAAATACAGCAAAGTTCTGGGTTCCGCTGTGAATCCGGTATTAAGGGAAGGAAACAGCGACCGTCGTGCTCCTAAATCAGTGAAAGATTATGCCAAAGCAAATCCGCACCGTATGGGCGAATGGAAAGCAGACAGCAAAACGGAGGTAGCGCATATGGAATCCGGGGATTTTTATGACACAGAAAACTCGGTTACTGTGGATCATGACGGGAAGTTCCGGATTGTATTTTATGGAAATGACGGAAATTCGACTGTACTGAAAGACTTGGCTCCACTGAAAGCAGGAGAAATTATCGACAGTTCTCTGATGAGTCTCCGTTCGCTGCGAGCTTCTGTTCAGGAAGCGTTTGAAAAGGCCAAGAAAAATGATGTATTGCTTTCTGCTCACCTGAAAGCGACTATGATGAAGATTTCTGATCCCGTTATTTTCGGGGCTATTGTAGAAACTTATTTTAAAGAAGTATTTGAAAAGTATCAGGAAACGTTCCACAAATTAGACATTAATCCAAATTTTGGACTGGCTAGTTTGTACGAAAAGATTTCCGGCCACCCACAGGAAAACGAAATAAAAGCAGATATCGAAAAAGCAATTGAGCAGGGTCCGCGGATTGCCATGGTAAATTCTGATCAGGGAATTACCAATTTTCATGTTTCTTCAGATATTATTGTGGATGCCTCCATGGCGGCACTGGTTCGTGGCGGCGGCAAAATGTGGAATAAAGACGGAAAAGAAGAAGACACGCTATGCATCATTCCGGACCGAACTTACGCTGGATTTTATTCGGCTATTGTAGAAGACATGAAGCAGCACGGTGCTATTGATCCTCGAACTTTCGGCTCAGTTCCGAATGTGGGTCTTATGGCTCAGAAAGCGGAAGAATATGGTTCACATGACAAAACTTTTCAGTTACCCGCCGACGGGACTGTAAAAGTAGAAAATGAAAATGGAGAAACCCTTTTGCAACAGAAAGGTGAAAAAGGAGATATTTTCAGAATGTGCCAAACGAAAGATGCTCCCATTCAGGATTGGGTAAAACTGGCCGTGAACAGAGCGAAACTCTCCAACACTCCTGCTATTTTCTGGCTGGACAAAGAAAGAGCTCATGACGCACAGCTGATTATAAAAGTTGAGAAATATCTGAAAGGCCACGATCTTTCCGGAGCTGACATCCGTATTATGGATGTGAAAGATGCCGTAAAAGAAACGCTGAGAAGAGGACGTGAAGGACAGGATACCATTTCTGTATCGGGAAATGTTCTGAGAGATTACCTTACCGATATGTTTCCGATTCTGGAACTGGGCACTTCCGCTAAAATGCTTTCTATCGTTCCTTTAATGAACGGAGGCGGGCTTTTTGAAACCGGTGCTGGCGGTTCTGCTCCAAAACATATCGAACAATTTATAAAAGAAGGCTATCTGCGTTGGGATTCTCTTGGGGAATTTTTGGCATTGCAGGCTTCTTTGGAACATCTCGCCCAGACACAGGATAATGAGAAAGCCATGATTTTGGCACAAGCTCTGGATGCAGCCAACGCAGAATTCCTGAAAGAAGATAAATCTCCGGCCAGAAAATTAGGCGGAATCGATAACCGGGGTTCTCATTTCTACCTCGCCATGTATTGGGCAGAAGCTTTATCTCAGCAAACCCAGAACCATGATCTGGCTGAAAAATTCAGGCCTGTGGCCGAAGCTATGAAAGCCAGTGAAACCAAGATCAATGAAGAACTGATCGGCGCACAAGGAAAAGCACAGGAAATCGGCGGTTACTACCATCCTGATTCTTCAAAACTAAATACCGCGATGCGACCGAGCAATACCCTGAATGCAATTATTAGTTCGCTGTAATAAATACAAACGTACTTCACTAAGAAAAACCTCCCGAATTCAGTTTGGGAGGTTTTTTTGTGTTTTTCAATTGACAGATATTTTTTCAAAAAAGAAGGCTACCCTAAGGCAGCCTTCCATTACTAAAAGTATTGTAGGTTATTTTTTAACCACTTTCACCGTTTTTACAGAACCGTTTCTGTAATCCAGTTTCAGTATATACAATCCTGATTTTAGTTCTCCTAAATAGATTTGCGTACCAGGAGTAGCAATGGTTTTCACCATTCTTCCGGAAGCATCTATTACGGATACTGATTTCAGGTCTTTTACATCAGAGATGTTGATCACGTCTGTAAATGGATTTGGATATACTTTCACTTCGCTGGTGGTTACTTTTATATCTGTCGTATTTAATTGAGAAGCAGATACACTAATATCATCCAAATATAATCTGAATTGATCAGCAACTGAATACGCATTAAATCCTAAGTAATACACTCCAGTAGTAGCAGGTGTAAAAGCAATGTCGACTACAGAATGCGCTTGTTTATCCTTAATAGAAGGATAATCTGCAATCAATGTACCTCCGTTGGCAGTTTCCATAGCTGCTACAGTTGGAGACGTTCCCATTGCCACTTTAAGTCTTTCTGTAAAAGATGTGGAATTATTTCCATATTTATAAGAAATATAATACGTGGTTCCCGCAGTCATATTCATGCCTTGTGTGAAGAACCATGTGTTAGCTGCATTAGCATGCCACGAATACATTAGTACCTTGGAGTCAAACCCCGGGCTATCCGTAGGAATCGCTCCCGAAACCCAACTATTTCCTGTTCCAACATTTACATTGGAAGTACATCCAGGTAATGCAGGAGGCGTTACAGTTTCAAAATCTAACACATACGGAATAGAAGCAGCGGTGCAAGTTGTTGCAAACGATCCACCATATAACCAAGCACTTACATCAGAAGCATTACAGTTAGACCTAATCCACACATAATATGTTGAGGATGCAGTAAGTCCTGTAAGCTGAGCACTGGTAGTGGCTGAGAATACAGAATTAGTACCATCTAAAACCGTAGAAGCTGTAGGTGCAGTGTTTGAAGTATTGTAATACACTTCATACCCAATACCAGGTACCGGAGTTGCAGCTGTCCAAGTTAAGTCTGCAGTAGAAGTAGTAACGGTTCCTACTGTCATGCCTGTTGGCGCGAAGCATGTAGGTGTTGCTGTTACCTCAAACGTCATGTCTATATATTCTCCTCTTGTAAATACAAGACATGGATTTGAAGGATTATTTGATGAATTATGCACCACCATTCTCATTCTGTAGTTACCTACAGCTGTACCAGCTGGAACTGTAATTGTGCCAGAGTTACTAAGCGTATAAGAAGTGGTGTTGTACACACGTTCTGAAGCATCAAGCAACAAATCATCATTCCAGTCAATCCACACCGCCACACCAGAAGTTGACGAACCACCAATTGTAAATGCTATTGTAGTGCTGCTACCAGCATAGTTCGCTAATGTTTGTGAAGCAGAAAGGTTTTGATAACCGTTGGTTCCGGGTGCAGCAGTTGGAGAAGTATAATTTAAATTAGTTATTGCTCCTGTTGACGTAAAGCTTGTAAACCAAGAGCCTTGATTGGTTGTACTTACCGGGCAATATCCTGTAGAAGCCACTACCGGCCCTATCCAAGAACTGGCATCGGCAGCAGCACATTTTGCCCTTACCCAGATATAATACACCGTATCTGCAGTAAGACTCCCGATGGTTGCTGACACTGTTGCGGAAGTTACAGAATTAGCAGCATCCAAAACTGTAGTAGCATCCGGAGCTGTATTTACTGTTGAATAATACACTTCATAACCATTGGCAGGTGCAGAAGGAGAAGCAGTCCAGGACAAACTCACCGAATTCAGCGTAGATCCTGTTGATAAAGCACCAGAAGGCACCAAACACGAAGGAATTTCTTCTACATAGATATCATCCAGTCTGATTGAAGTACCAGAAACCGTCTGACCCGGATGTCTGAAGACCAGATACTGATCAGTTCCCGCAGGAATATC
>JADMKO010000166.1 GCA_015478785.1 Chryseobacterium sp.
TCACAAGATTGGCTATAAAGGAAATCAATGAAAACTGATGAAAATAATAAAGCACCAACGGTAAGGTGGCAAACTGTGCTGCCAAAGTGATTGATCCGATACTGAACATGTAAAGCTGCGCCTTATTCCTGTACTTCGGAAAACGGTTCAGGATCGGCAGATTGAGCCAGTAAATTCCCAGAACTGCAATGAAGCTGAGTTGAAAACCGACATCAAAAATCTGTTGCGAATCAACGATAAGAATGATGAGCGCTGCAAGTGCCATCGCATGAAGAAGATCCGGTTTTCGTTGTAAAAGAACATACACGTAATAAATCGTAAGCATGATGCAGGAACGGATCACAGGATTTCCATAATCTATAAAAATTGCGAAAAGCCAGATGAATAAGAGGCTCGTAATGATGGCTGCTTTCCGGAATCTGGCGGAGTAAATTTGCCCGAAAATCCAGAACAAAATCATGTAAATCACCACGATATGTGAACCCGAAATGGCCAGAATATGTGCTAGTCCGGTTCTGGAAAAATTGGAAACCGTTTCTTTGTCCATTTCTGTCCGGTCTGCCAGAATAATTCCTTTCAGAAATTCCCGGCTTTTTGGCGACATGTTGCTGTTGTCGATCTTTTGTAAAATCTCTGTTCGTTTTTGCTTTACTTTTTCAGGCCAGCTCAGGTCATTCCTTTCTTGGCTTTTATAGCCATTTGGAAGATAACTTTGAAAATAAATGTTCTTTCGCTGCAGATATTGCGCGTAGTTAAACTGATAATCATTTTTTGGCGGTTCTATCCGGTTGATGTAGGCTTCCGCCTGATAATAATGTTTGAAATCCAATTCTGGATCCGTTTTCGGGACAGATAAAATGCTTTTAAATTCTTCATTTTGAGTTTTGGCAACGATTTCATATCGACGGTTTTTCTCGTTGGAATTCAGCTTTTTTTCCAATTTAAAAATGATCATTTCTTTCTGATCAACTTTTGGAATTTGTTGTTGTCGGTTGTTAAGCTGATGAATCACCACTCCGAGCAGTAGAAAAGAAAAGCCTGTAAAGATCTTTCTCAGTTTTACAATTTCTAAAGATTTTGAGAAATACGAAATTATTGTAACGCTCAATACAACGAGAAAAACATGGATAAAATTGAATAAAAATGGAAAATATTCCCGAATCAGAATTCCGAGAATAAAGCAAATACAGAAAATAGCGTGAGGTTGCTTTCTCAATGTAGTAATTTGTACTCAAAGATAGTAAACCTCAGTTACTTACAAAATTAAAATTAGGGATTCACAATAATCTTTGCAGCATTCTCGCTGGCTCCTTTTCCGCCCAGCTTTTTCCGCAACTGTTCATAGTCGCTGAGAATTTTATTTCTGTTTTCATTCAGGATAAGACGGAGTTCTTTCGCTAAATTTTCGGTAGTCAGTTCATTTTGAATCAGTTCCTTTACCGTTTCCCGATCCATGATCAAATTAACCAGTGAAATATATTTAATATGTTTCACCAAGCGTTTCGCAATGGCGTAGGAAATTTTACTTCCGCGATAGCACACGACTTCCGGCACGTTCAGCAAAGCCGTTTCCAAAGTGGCTGTTCCTGAAGTCACAAGTGCAGCTTTCGAACACCGAAGCAAATCGTAGGTTTTATTGGAAACAAAATGGACGTTTTCATCCACATATTTCTCGTAGAAATCTTTCGGTAAACTCGGTGCACCCGCGATCACAAATTGATAATCCGGAAAATGAGGGCGAACAGAAAGCATGAGTTTCAGCATTTTTTCTACTTCCTGTTCCCGCGAACCGGGCACAAGGGCGATGATTTCCTTTTCGTTAAGATGATGTTCCGATTTGAATCTCTGAAGATCAATTTCAGGCAGATCTGAAATAGCATCCAGTAACGGATGTCCCACAAAATGTGCTTCCACTTCATGTTTTTTATAAAAATCTTTCTCAAAAGGCAGGATTACAAGTAGGTCGTCCACATATTTTTTGATGGTTTTCACGCGGTTTTCTTTCCATGCCCAAAGTTGTGGCGAAATATAATATACAACTCTGATTCCTAATGATTTGGCGTATTTTGCAATTCTGAGATTAAAACCCGGATAATCGATCAGAATCAGAACATCAGGTTGATACTTTTTCAAATCCTGTTTGCAAAACTTTATATTTCCCAGAATGGTTTTCAGATTTCTCGCAACTTCCAGAAAACCCATAAACGCAAGATCCCGGTAATGTTTTACGGGTTCGTTTCCTGCATTTTCCGCCATCAAATCGCCACCCCAAAAACGGAATTCCGCTTGCGAATCCTCATGTTTCAAAGCTTTTATCAGATTGCTTCCGTGTAAATCTCCTGATGCTTCGCCGGCAATGATGTAGTACTTCAATTGAGTTTGTATTTTTAAAAGTGGAATCCGTTGAGATGGAAAAGCCAAATGATTTATTTAACTTAATTTTGCTTCAAAGATAAAAATAAAATGTCCGAAAATTTCGAAATAAAAAATAAAGTAGCACAGAGTGGATTGGTGAATTTTGACCTTTCCTCACTCATCCCAAAAGGAGAAAGGAAAGGGATTGACCTGAAAGACTTTCTTTGGGAAGGAATGATTTTAAAGGAGAAAGATTTCAGGGAAAAAGTGGCTGCCGTTTCACCCGAAAATTATACAGGAAGTTATGTTCATATTTACAACTCAGCCGATGCGATTGTTCCGCTTTGGGCGTATTTTCTCCTTACGGCAAAACTGACAGGACATGCAAAAAAAATGGTTTTCGGAACGCAGAAAGATCTCGAAATTATTTTGATGCATGAAGCTTTGCAAACGTATGACTTTTCTGAACTTGAAGGAAAAAGAGTCCTCGTGAAAGGATGCAGTGATGAGAGTATCCCCGAAAATGCATATGTAGAACTTGTGGAACAGTTGAAACCCGTTGTGAAATCGCTCATGTTCGGAGAAGCTTGTTCCAATGTTCCGGTCTTTAAAAATTAAAAAAGAATTTCGGAATATTTTTTGATCCTTCCGTCGGAAAATAAATTACATTATGAATCTAATTGATTTACTTACCGGAAATGCGGGAACACAAGTCGCCGAAAAGGCAGAAAATAAATTTGGTGTTTCTAAAAATCAAATTATCGCGCTGCTGGCAGTAGCCGCACCGCTGATTATTTCTTATTTAAGAAAAAAGTCTGAAGACAGCAATGAAGCGGAAGCTTTAAATAATGCGCTGGAAAAAGATCACGACGGCTCTATCCTAAATGATCCGACGAAAGTGGAAGACAGACAGGAAGAAGGCGCTTCTATTCTCGATCATATTTTTGGCGGACAAAAATCACAGGTTGAAAATTCACTTTCTGAAAATACAGGAATTTCTATGAGCAAAATTGGTCCCATTCTAGCGATGTTGGCTCCGCTGATTATGGGATACATTGGGAAAGAGAAAAAGAGCAATGATGTTAATTCCGGCGGTTTGGGAGATTTACTGGGCGGAATTTTGGGCGGTGCACAAAAAGATGCACAGGCAGAGCCTTCCAATCCTTTGAACGATATTCTGGGCCAGGTTTTAGGCGGCGGAAATCAGCAGCAAGGCGCACTCGGTGGTTTGCTGGGTTCTTTGTTTGGCGGAAAATAAAATTAAAAAATCCCTCAAAATTCAATGTTTCGAAGGATTTCAATCATAAGAACCGAAGATTATTCTTCGGTTTTTTTCTTTCTTGTTGCTTTTGGTTTTTCTTCCGGGGATTCTGCTTTTGTTGCTTTGGTTTTCTTGCTCACTTCAGCGTTTTCCGTAGGTTCCGTTTGTTCACCTACCTGTTTTCTCACTTTAGCTTTCGGAGCTTTCTTTTCATCTTCGTCCAGAACTTTTACAGGAACTTCCTTAGCAGAAGTTCTTCTTCTCGGTCTGGTGACTCCGTAACTTCCCGAAATGATTTTGCCGCGTTTTGTTTTTTTATCGCCTTTTCCCATAAATAATATTTTTTTGATTCCTAACAAATTTAGGAAAAGTTTTTAAGATGAACTTCTATTATTTATGATTTACAGATTTTTGTCGTTGGTTTTTGCGCCAAATCCAAGGTGCAACCGGTTTTGAATCCTTGCATAAGCCTAATTTTTTTTATTTTGCTTCAGATTTCAATGCTGAATAATTGCTGATAGATATTGGTGGAATACGTGAATGTAAAGAGGTTAACACTAACTTTTTCTTACTGGAAATTAAAAAGTTAGCTTTATTTTTCTAATGATTTCAATAATTATTTATTGTAAAACGATAATTAGTTATACATTTACGATATAAAATCTTAAATTATGAAAAATACTAATTTTGTTTTGAGCAGTCTGGAAATTATTTTTTGGATTGTTTTTGGAGGTCTAATAATTACTCTTTTGGTACTGTTGGTTTTGTTTGCTTGCGTACTCTTCGGTTTTAATTTGGGAACGGTAAACAATGTGAAATTCACGCTTCCGGGTTTTAGTGGTACATTTTCTGAGTTTCTAGAATTGGGACGGATAGAAGTGCTGATTATTATTGCATTACTTATTGTTTTCTGGTCTTTGGAAGCAGTTTTGATAAGAAAAGTGATTTCAGCTCTGAATAAGCTGGATTTCATTCATCCATTTTCTGTAAAAATATCATCATTAATCCACCAGATTACTTCATTTGCGTTATTTCTGGGTGTAGCATCTTTCTTGTTTAATGTGATTTTTCAAGCAATAATTTTGGGTGAAGTAGGTCTTAATGTAGAGATTGGCGGAGATGATTTTAGCTTCTTGATTTTGGCTGGCATCATTTATGTCATTGGGAAAATATACAAGAAAGGTGTGGATTTGCAAAATGAAAATGAACTAACTATTTAATCTTTCTGATATGAAACTAATTGGTAAAAATTCTATATCCTCCGTATTTTTCTGGTTGCTTTTCGGTCTTTTTGTTCTGTGTGGTTTACACTTGGTGTACGAAATTGTTGGACATTTGGTGCTATTATATAAATATCAAACTGGTGATGATGTTTTTAATCAAACTTTTATTCTCGGAAACGAAGTAGCGTCGACAAACAATATTTTGCCTGAACATCTTTCGGAAGAATTGAAATTCAGGATTAATTATCCTTTTTTGGGAATACAGCTCGTGACCGGACTATATAAACCATTGCTGATTTTTCTTGATTGTTTCTGGTTGCTCTATATCACTTTATTTTTTTATTTTGCATTTAACAGTTTTAAAGAATTCAGTTCAGACAGAGTTTTCAGTTCTAAAGCGGTATCAAATCTCAAAAAACTTGGTTACCTAAACTTAATATTTGCTTCAATAATATTGTTTCCCACTATTTGGATGTATCAAATTTCTGCATTCGCATTTCTACAGTTCTTTTTCATAGCTTTCTTCGGTATCTTAATTTTATTTATGGTTGCATTTTTTAAGAAAGGTTTGGAACTGCAATCCGAAAATGACTTAACGATATAACTATGGCAATCATCATCAACATTGACGTTATGCTTGCCAAACGCAAAATGCAATCGCAGGAACTGGCAGAAAAAATTGGGATTACCCAGGCTAATCTCTCGATTCTGAAAACCGGAAAAGCCAAAGCACTGAAACTATCTACATTAGAAGCGATTTGCAAAGCACTGAATTGTCAGCCCGGTGATTTAATTGAATATCGGCTGGATTAATCTATATTTTAAAAAAATCATCAGTTTTACTAAAACCAAAAACCCCTATCTTTGCCCACAGAAATTTTCAATTCCATATAATGTTCAGAACGCACACCAATGGCGAGTTGTCGCTAAAAAATCTTGATGAAGAAGTAACACTTTCAGGCTGGGTACAAACCATCCGCGACAAAGGTTTTATGATATGGATCGATTTGCGCGATCGCTACGGAATTACACAATTGGTGTTCGATGAAGACCGTTCTTCCGCCGAACTTATGGAACAGGCAAAAAAACTTGGACGTGAATTTGTGATTCAAATCAGCGGAAAGGTGATAGAAAGAACTTCCAAAAACCCGAAAATTCCCACGGGAGAAATTGAAATTCTGGTGGAAAAACTAACCCTTCTGAATGCTTCTGAACTACCGCCATTCACCATTGAAGATGAAACCGACGGCGGCGAAGAGCTGCGAATGAAATATCGCTATCTTGATATTCGCAGAAATCCGGTGAAAGACAAACTGATTTTCCGTCATAAAATGGCGCAGAAAGTGAGAAATTATCTTTCCGACAAAGGGTTCATTGAGGTTGAAACACCGGTTTTAATCAAATCTACGCCCGAAGGTGCAAGAGATTTTGTGGTGCCAAGCCGTATGAATCCAGGACAGTTTTATGCGCTTCCACAATCGCCGCAAACGTTCAAACAATTGCTGATGATTGGTGGTATGGATCGTTATTTCCAGATCGTGAAATGTTTCCGCGACGAAGATCTGCGTGCGGACCGTCAACCTGAATTCACCCAGATCGATTGTGAAATGGCGTTTGTAGAACAGGAAGATGTTCTTGAGATTTTTGAAGGAATGACGGCTTCATTAATCCATGAAATTTCAGGAAAAGCAACCGGGAGATTTCCAAGAATGACTTACGATGAAGCCATGAAACGGTACGGAAATGATAAACCGGACATCCGTTTCGGAATGGAATTCGTGGAACTGAACGAATTGGTAAAAGGAAAAGATTTTAAAATATTCGATGATGCCGAATTAGTGGTTGGAATCAATGTGGAAGGCTGTGCAGAATATACAAGAAAGCAGATCGACGCACTGATCGATTGGGTGAAACGCCCGCAAATAGGTGCTTCAGGAATGATTTGGATTAAATTCCAGAACGATGGCGCAGTCACTTCATCTGTCAATAAATTTTATGATGAAGATTCATTAAAGAAAATTGCAGAAGAATTTGGTGCGAAAGAAGGCGATTTGATGCTCCTCATGAGTGGTGAGACCAACAAAGTACGGACTCAGCTTTCTGCTTTACGAATGGAACTTGGCAACCGACTCGGTTTAAGAAAAGGAAATGAATTTGCCCCGCTTTGGGTAACAGATTTCCCGCTTTTGGAATGGGACGAGGAAACAGGGCGTTACCATGCGATGCACCATCCTTTCACTTCGCCAAAGCCCGAAGATATTCATTGGTTGGAAACTAATCCCGGAAAAGCGAGAGCAAATGCATACGATTTAGTACTGAACGGAAACGAAATCGGTGGCGGTTCTGTAAGAATTTATGATAGAAACTTGCAAAGCAAAATGTTCCATTTGCTCGGATTTACTCAGAAAGAAGCTGAAGCACAATTCGGATTTCTGATGAATGCGTTTAAATATGGTGCTCCGCCACACGCAGGATTAGCTTTTGGTTTCGACAGATTAGTCGCTATTTTAGACGGCAATGAAGTGATCCGCGATTATATTGCATTCCCGAAAAACAACTCCGGAAGAGATGTAATGATTGATGCGCCAAGCCAAATTGCTGATGAACAGCTGGATGAGCTGCACTTATCAGTACACGAAAAAAAGCAATAAACCGTTGAAAATCTGGAGAAAATTATTTAGAAAGATTACAAACTAATCAATTCTGATAAATCTCACTTTCATCCCTTTAACATTTTTCTAACTTTGTAACAATTCAAACAATCAATTTATATGGCAGGTTTAATGACTTCTACCGTTGGTAGAAAATACGCAATGGCATTATCGGCAATTTTTTTGCTGATATTTCTTGTGATGCATCTTGCAGTGAATATGCTTTCCGTTTTTGGAGAAACAGCATATAATAATGCATCTTATTTTATGGGATACAATCCTATGATCCAGTTCCTGATGCAGCCGGTGCTGGTGTTCGCTGTTTTTTTTCATTTCATTATGGGATTGGTACTGGAATACAGAAATAATAAAGCAAGGCCTGTGAAATATGCAGTTCATAATGGAGCGGCCAACTCTACTTGGATGTCAAGAAACATGCTGATTACCGGTGCGGTGATCCTGGCTTTTTTGGGACTTCACATGTATGATTTCTGGGTACACGAGATGAATTATAAATATGTGGAAAGTCTTCCCGCGGAGCAAAACAGATTCTGGGATGATCTTCATGCCAAGTTTGCCGATCCTTTCCGCGTTGGTGCATACATTATTTCTTTTGTCCTGTTGGGGCTGCACCTAGCACACGGATTTCAGTCTTCATTCCAGTCTTTGGGAGCCAGACATCCTAAATATATGCCGATGGTTAAAGCTTTCGGGAATTGGTATTCTATCCTTATTCCTGCAGGTTTCATTTTCATCGCAGTTTATCATTTTGTAACTCAATAATATCCTTATTAATATGAGCAAGTTAGATCCAAAAATTCCACACGGCCCTTTAGCCGAAAAGTGGACCAATCATAAAAACCATATGAATCTGGTAGCACCTAACAACCGTGATAAGATTGATATTATTGTTGTAGGAACAGGTTTAGCAGGAGGTTCTGCAGCTGCTACATTGGCAGAGCAGGGATATAATGTGAAAGCATTCTGTTATCAGGACTCCCCAAGAAGAGCACACTCTATCGCTGCGCAAGGCGGTATTAATGCTGCTAAAAATTATCAGGGCGATGGAGATTCGACGTACAGATTATTCTACGATACCATAAAAGGTGGCGACTATCGCGCAAGAGAAGCGAACGTTTATCGTTTGGCTGAAGTTTCTGCCAATATCATCGACCAATGTGTGGCACAGGGCGTTCCTTTCGGCAGAGAATATGGCGGACAGTTGGACAACCGTTCTTTCGGTGGTGTTCAGGTGAAAAGAACTTTCTACGCGAAAGGTCAGACCGGTCAACAATTATTATTGGGAGCTTATTCAGCAATGAGCCGACAGATCGGTAAAGGAAGAATTAAAATGTACAACCGCCACGAAATGCTGGATCTGGTTATTGTCGACGGCAAAGCCAGAGGTATTATCGCCAGAAATCTGGTAACCGGCGAAATTGAAAGACATTCTGCACATGCCGTGGTTATCGCTTCCGGTGGTTATGGAAACGTTTATTTCCTTTCTACCAATGCGATGGGTTCTAATGTTTCTGCAGCGTGGAAGATTCACAAAAAAGGAGCGTATTTCGCCAACCCTTGTTTCGTGCAGATTCACCCGACCTGTATTCCTGTTCACGGAACTCAGCAGTCTAAACTGACTTTAATGTCAGAATCTTTAAGAAACTCCGGAAGAATTTGGGTTCCTAAGAAAATAGAGGATGCAGTTGCCATCCGCGAAGGAAGGCTGCGTCCCGAGAATATTAAAGAAGAAGACAGAGATTATTATCTGGAAAGAAGGTATCCTGCATTTGGAAACCTAGTTCCGCGTGACGTAGCTTCCAGAGCTGCAAAAGAAAGATGCGATGCCGGTTTCGGAATCGAAAATAACGATACCAAAGAAGGCGTTTTCCTCGATTTCTCTACTGAAATCTTGAAAAAAGGGAAAGAAGCCGCTATTGAAAAGAACATTCACAACCCTACCGAACAGCAGATTTACGATCTGGGTAAAGCTTGGGTAGAAGAAAAATACGGAAACCTTTTTGTGATGTATGAGAAAATCACTGCAGACAATCCGTATGTTACTCCGATGAAGATTTATCCGGCTGTTCATTACACCATGGGTGGTGTTTGGGTCGATTATAATTTACAATCTACGATTCCAGGATGCTTCGTTATCGGTGAGGCAAATTTCTCGGATCATGGTGCGAACAGATTGGGAGCTTCTGCGCTGATGCAGGGTCTGGCGGACGGTTACTTTGTTCTGCCTTATACTATCGCCGATTATCTTTCAGCGGATATCAGAACAGGAACCATTCCTACAGATTCTGAAGCTTTTGAAAAGGCTGAAAAAGAAATAAGAGATAAAGTTGATTTCTTCTTAAATAATAACGGTAAACATTCTGTAGATTATTTCCATAAGAAACTGGGTCACATAATGTGGAACAAGGTTGGGATGGGAAGAACTCCGGAAGGCCTCAGAGAAGCGATCACGGAGATTGAAGAAGTAAGAAAGGAATTCTGGAAAGACGTAAGAGTTCCCGGAGAAGCCAACGAAATGAACATGGAACTCGAAAAAGCATTCCGTGTAGCCGACTTCCTTGAACTGGGACAACTGATGGCAAAAGACGCTCTGGAAAGAAAAGAATCCTGTGGAGGACATTTCAGATGGGATCATGCAACAGAAGAAGGTGAGGCAGAAAGAGATGATGCCAACTACATGTACGCTGCGATTTGGGAATATCAGGGTGACGACATCAACGCAGAAGTGATGCACAAGGAACCACTGATTTACGAAAACATCGAAGTGAAACAAAGAAGTTATAAATAATCTCCAAAACAGTAAAGAAAATGAGTGCAAAAAAAGGACTTAATCTGACTCTGAAAATTTGGAGACAGAAAAATAATAAAACAAAAGGGCAATTTGAGGTTTATAAGATTTCTGATGTTTCTACGGATTCTTCTTTCCTCGAAATGCTTGATATTTTAAACGAAACCCTCATCAACGACGGAAAAGAACCCATCGCTTTCGACCACGATTGTCGTGAAGGAATCTGCGGAATGTGTTCTCTTTATATCAACGGTCGTCCGCACGGCCCCGATACAGGAATTACAACGTGCCAGCTTCACATGAGAATGTTCAAAGATGGCGAAACCATTACCATTGAACCATGGAGAAGTGTGGCTTTTCCTGTCATTAAGGATTTAGTGGTAGACCGTTCGGCGTTCGACAGAATCATGGCGGCAGGAGGTTTCGTTTCGGTAAATACTTCAGGAAATACTTTGGATGCCAACGCGATTCCTGTGCCGAAAGATGATGCATCCATAGCTTTGTCTGCATCATCTTTCGG
>JADMKO010000167.1 GCA_015478785.1 Chryseobacterium sp.
GTTGGTCATCGTGGTATGATTAATGAGATGGCCTTTTTCGTCGCGTATTTCAATTTGAGAAACGTGTAAAGTATTGCCTTTTCTGATAAAAGTTGCTTTTCCAGTGACGGTTCCGGTGCGGATAGACCGCAAATGATTGGAATTGATATTGGTTCCTACGGGCGCAAATTTCTCCGTATCCACATGCAAAACGGAAAGACACGAACCCAAGGTTTCAGCCAAAGCTACACTGGCGCCACCGTGGAGAATTCCGTAAGGCTGATGTACTTTCGGGGAAACCGGCATAGTGGCAGTCAGGGATTCATCATCCACATCGGTAAAAATAATATGGAGGGTTTTCCCCAAAGTTTCTTTGCCCCAGAAGTTGAGCCGGTCTAATATTTCTTTTTTCTTTTCTTGTTCCATTTCAAATTATATTTTAATCTACTGAATATCAGGATTCCAGTTTTCAGGAATTTTAGGAGTGATATCGTATTGAAGATAATAATCGCTTATTTTTTTTAAAATTTCTTCATAAGTCATCGTTGAAAACTCTTCATACGTAATGGTTTTTCCCAGGTAAAGAATATTCCTTTTAAAATCTCCGGCGGCAAGAACGATAGGAACTTTGGTTTTCATTGCGATATGATAGAACCCTTTTCTCCATTTGGGTACCCAACTTCTGGTTCCTTCGGGAGTGATAACGAGACTGAAATCTTCTTTTTCAAATTCTTTCGAAATGAAATTAACAAGGTCATTTTTCTGAGATCTGTCGATTCCGATTCCTCCAAGCCCTTTTACCACACTTCCATACCAGGCTTTTGTATGAGAATTTTTAATGATGATTTTTAAAGGCTTATCTAATGCCCAATAAGCAAAGTTTCCCAGTATATATTCCATATTGTGGGTATGCGGAGCAACTACCAGAACGCAGCGGTTCAGGACATCTTTGTCGCCGTGAAGTACAATTTTCCATCCCAGCAGTTTCAGGGCCAGCTTGCCGATCAGTTTTTTCATGATGCTGATAAAATTAAAAAAGTATAACCGAAGGGGTTATACTTTACAAATATACTGAAATATTGACGTACTAAAATAAACTGCTGATGAAATCTATTGCTTTCATGACGATGTCGAGAATGAGCTGTACCATAATATTTAATGTTTTTAGAGTGACGAATTTACGATTATTTTATTGAATCTCAAAAATATATGATTATTTTTTGTGAAAAGGAACGGATGGAAACCTGAACTCGGGTAAAACCACCCGTTCTGCAAATCACTGTTATTTAGTTTTAATGGAAATTTCTTTTTTACCGTCTTTAATATTGACATTCACATTACGCGAGTTAACTTTCATATCCATCGAATCCAACATTTTTTCTGCGATCTGTTTCGGATACCTTCTGCCGTTGATCTCTACGCTGTCTTTAAACTCCGAACTGTACGTAACCGACGTTCCCCAGGAAGTGGAAGTATTTCCAGTTTGCCTGTTGTCATCGTCCAGGTCATCATTCAGATAAATTCCGTGTTCCTTGGCTTTTATGATGGTCGTGTTTTTTGGAACTACCAGTTCATAATCAATCCGGTAATCTCTGAAACGGTTTTTATAATCGTAGATGATATAATTGGGAAACAGAATTTTATTTTCTTTAATTTCCAGAGGAATTTGTAACTGCAACGGCAGATTATAACCATCGGCTCGCTTTTTAAGAGTCAGATAAGGTGCGCTGATGTCTTCTCTTTTTACATCGACGTTGATGTAATCCTGCTTGTAAATGGTTTTACCGTCTGAATACACATCTTCCCAATACGATTTAAAATTTTGTGGAATCTGTACTTTTTTGATATCAATATAAAGACTGTCAGAAACGGTGTTAATCGCGACATTTTCTGTTTCTTCATTATGTCCGGAATACATCGTTCCCTGTTTTATGGCAGCATATCCAATGAAACCAAGCAGCCCAAGCCATAATAAAACTAGTCCTGCGAATACATATCCGATATAGTTCAGCCGCGTTCTGGGCGAAAGCAACTTGATAGCGAGGAACACGAAAATTAGAGCCGGAATAAAAGCACTTAAAAATGCAAAAGCAATGGCGAGAAACCCGAGACGGTTATCTTTCAGATAAAAGCCGATATTTCCCATAAAATCCACATTGCTGTTGTCATAAAATCCGAAAATCGCAAATGCGCCAATCAACATCGTGATGCCCATAATGGCAAAAATACTTCCCAAAATATAGCGTATTAAGTTCATGATTCCGCTTCCTGCTTTATGAATATACGGCTTACTTTCCGTATAAATTTCTCCTACACGCTGGGAAGATTCGTTGGCAAACTGTACTATCTTGGTGGATTCTTCTTTCAGATTTCCGAAGTTCATTGCTTTCCCTTTCATTTTCAGAAAATCCGCTGCCGTTTCTGCTTTTGGAAGTACAATCCAAAGAATAATATACAGTACAATAATCAGCGAAGTGGAGATTGCTGCAGTGAAAATTCCCAGAATAGCGATGCCCAGCCAAATAGCACGCATTAGCGAAATATCCATTCCGGTATAATGTGCTAAACCTGCGCAGACGCCCGCAATTTTCTGTCTTTCCGGATCACGAAAAAGCTGGCGCTGTCCGTATGATCCACTGTTTCTGCGTTGTTTGGTGGTTTCTGAAAAATAAGCTTCTTCTTGTTCTTCGATTTGCTCCGGTCTCCCGATTTGGTTGATAACAACTTCTACATCAGTATCTTTGATCACTTCTCTTTTTCCTAAAGAATCTTTGAAGATTTCAACCATTCTGATTTCAATATCGTGCATTACTTCATCAGCTTCCGCAGCGTCCAGTGAATTTCGGAGCGCTGCCAGATAATCGCTGAGCTTAATGTAGGCGTGTTCCTCAATAATGAAAGAAAAGCCTGCAAGTCCTATGGATAATGTCTTGTTCATAGTTTTTTTGTTAGTATTGTTTAGTGATTTGGTGTACAGAATTGGTCAGTTCAGTCCAGGTATTCTGAAGTTCATTCAAAAAAAGTTTTCCTTTTTCGGTAATCTGGTAATATTTCCGTGGCGGGCCTCCGGTAGATTCTTCCCATCTGTAGGAAAGAAATTCGCCGTTTTTCAGTCGGGTAAGCAGGGGATAAAGCGTTCCTTCCACTACATCCAGTTTTCCGTTTTTCAGTTCTTGCATCAGGTCAGAAACGTACATTTCTTTGTGGCTGATGAGACTCAGAATGCAGAATTCCAGAATTCCTTTGCGCATTTGCGCCTTTGTATTTTCTGTGTTCATGGGTGATATTATGATTGGGTGTTCATTTCAAAATTAAATTTTAACAGATCCGGCCAAAGCCTTTTCAACTTTATGATGCAAAGATATGTAAATAGTTTAGTATTATGCAATACAAAGTAGTAAATTAGTGTTAAAATAAACTCTAAAATATTGATTATCAGTCATAAAAGTTTTAGTTGAAAAAGCATTTTAGTTTTACCATAAATTTCACTACTTTTCAGACAATTAAATTTAAAAGAATAATGAAGAAATTAATATCAGGTTTATTAGCCGCATTTTTGTTAATTCCAATCGCTTACAAAGCTCAGGAAGAGGGCGATAAAAATTCGCTTCTGTGGGAAGTTACCGGGAAAGGTTCCGAGAAACCGTCTTATCTTTTCGGAACTTTTCACATGATGTGCAAGGACGATTTCCGGATTCCCAAGAAAGTACAAAAAGCACTTTCAAGTACCGACAATTTTGCAATGGAAATAAATTTCAGCGATCCGAAAGCTATGTTGGAAATGCAAAACATGTTGGTAAGCGATAAAAAATGGACAGAAAAATTCAGTGACGAAGAAATAAAAAGAGTGACAAAGGCTTTGGAAAGTTTGGAGTATAACCTGGATGAAATTGCACAACTTTCGCCCATTGCACTGTATTCCATGATTTCCGTCAAATCTTTTGAATGCGCACAAAACGAATTGAAAATGATCGATCTCGAACTCATGCAGTCGGCTTTATCCATGGGAAAAGAAATCACAGGCTTAGAGAGTGTGAAAGATCAGGTGCAGGTTTTTCAGAAATTTCTTACCAAGAAAGAGATTATCAGTATGATAGAAAATGCTTCCAGAAATAAAGAGGAAACGCAACTGATGCTAAAAGTATATCTGAGCGAAGACATGGAGCAACTGGGACGCTTTTTTACAGAATCTGAAAGTATTTCAGAAAATCAGAAGAAAATATTGCTGAATGACCGAAACTTACAATGGATGAAAAAAATCTCGGAATTGCTGAAGGAAAAATCTGTATTTTTTGCTGTAGGTGCAGGACATCTTCCCGGAGAGCACGGACTTATCAGCCTTCTTCGGAAAAACGGTTATCAGGTAAGACCAGTGACGGATTAAATCGTCATTTTCCTGACTCTCTGTTGTTTAAAAATTTTTCAGAAAAATGTAACTTTAGGCTGAAAAAAAACACTCATTATCAAGTAAAAAATCAAAACAAATGAATAACCACGAGATTGATTACAAAATCTACGGCGAAGAGATGCAGTGTGTAGAAATAGAGCTGGATCCGCAGGAAAGTGTGATTTCTGAACCGGGAAGTTTTATGATGATGACGGATGGAATACAGATGCAGACCATGTTCGGTGACGGAAACGAAAAAGGACTTATGGGAAAGCTTTTTTCCGCAGGAAAGCGGCTTTTAACGGGTGAAAATCTTTTTATGACCGTCTTTACCAATAGTTCTCACGGAAAAAAACACGTTACTTTCGCCGCGCCTTATTCTGGAAAAATCATCGCAATGGATCTTTCCGAACTGGGAGGAAAAATTATTTGTCAAAAAGATGCTTTTCTTTGCGCTGCAAAAGGAGTTTCTGTTGGTATCGAATTTCAGAAAAAACTGGGTACGGGGCTTTTCGGTGGCGAAGGATTCATTATGCAGAAACTGGAAGGCGACGGAATGACTTTTGTGCACAGCGGCGGACATGTTATTGAAAAAGAACTGCAACCCGGAGAAATTTTAAAAGTAGACACGGGATGTATTGTAGCTTTCACCCAAAACGTAAGTTATGACATTCAATTTGTAGGAGGAATAAAAAATACCGTTTTCGGAGGTGAAGGATTGTTTTTTGCGCAACTTCGCGGGCCCGGTAAAGTTTGGATTCAGACACTTCCTATTTCAAGATTGGCCGGAAGAATTTTACAGTTCGGAACTTCCAAAAAAGGAGAAGAAGGCAGTCTCCTCGGTGGATTGGGAAGAATGCTGGACGGCGATTAAACAGAATAAATGCAGGCTCAGGTCTGTTTTTTTTATTAAAAAAAATGGTTTTTCCCAAATTAATATTATCTTTGGGAAAAGCCATCAACCTTTTAAATCCATCACCATGAGTTTTGTCCTTGTTCCCATATTATTGACCGTAGTTTTCATTGGATATATTCTTTATTTGCTGATCATCAAAAAAGACAGGACGAAACTGAGAGCAGTATTGTTTCCCGGTTTATTTTTTATCCTGATATGGATTGCTTTTTATTATTTCCTGCTGAGATGATTTGATTTTGTTCATTTAATTGAGAATATTGGTGTTAAAAATCAACACATACACACGCACTAAAACTTTTCCACAAAATTGTATACACAATGGCTTTTCGCTATATTTGTAGGTTATTGATTTTATATAGGGAGAAAAGAATTTATGAACGAAAACAATACTGTTCAGTATAACGAAGACAATATAAAAACGCTGGAACCGCGCGAGCACGTTCGGCTCCGTCCCGGAATGTACATCGGGAAACTGGGCGACGGTTCTGCAAGTGACGACGGAATCTATATTTTATTAAAGGAAGTGATTGATAATTCCATCGATGAATTCCGGATGAAATATGGAAAGAAAATCGAAGTCAAGATCAAAGACGGCAGAGTCGTGATTCGCGATTACGGACGTGGAATTCCATTGGGAAAAATCGTAGAAGTGGTTTCCATCATGAATACCGGTGGAAAATACGATGACGGCGCCTTCAAAAAATCCATCGGACTGAACGGTGTTGGTACAAAGGCAGTGAATTTCCTCTCTGAGTATTTCCAGGTGAAATCCGTAAGAGAAGGCAAGATGCGGCGTGCCGAATTTCGTGATGGAAAACTTATAGAACTTCATGATGAAGCAGAAACCACCGAGCGTAACGGTACTGAAATCACCTTCATTCCTGATGAAACTATTTTCATTAATTACAAATTCCGCAGCGAATATGTGGAAAGGATGCTGCGCAATTACAGCTACCTCAATCTGGGTTTAAAAATTTATTATAACGGTGAAATTTTTGAATCTCAAAACGGTCTCAAAGACCTTTTGGAAGAAGAAATAGACAGCGAAATCGTTTACCCGATTATCCATATCAAAGATGAAGATATGGAAATTGCTATTACACATTCCGATAAATCACAATCTGAAACCTATTTTTCATTCGTCAACGGACAATATACTTCGCAGGGAGGAACGCACCTGAACGCTTTCAAAGAAGCCTATGTGAAAACCATCCGCGAATTTTACGGTAAGAATTTTGAAGCGGCAGATATCCGAAAAGCCATTATTGGCGCAGTGTATATCAATGTCGGAAATCCTGTTTTTGAATCGCAGACCAAAACCAAACTCGGTTCCTCCACGATGGGACAGGATAAAAGCGGAAACGAACTGGAAACCATCAAGACTTTCATGATGAATTACATGAAAAGCAGGCTGGACAATTATCTTCATAAAAATCCGGAAGTTGCCGAAGCAATTCAAAGAAAAATCCTGATCTCGGAACGGGAACGGAAAGAGCTTTCAGGAATCCAGAAACTGGCGCGGGAAAGAGCAAAAAAAGTATCACTCCACAATAAAAAACTGCGCGACTGTCGCCAGCATTATAACGATCAGAAGGCAACCAGAAAAGCAGAATCCCAGATTTTCATTACTGAGGGTGATTCGGCTTCAGGTTCCATCACAAAATCAAGGGATGTTGAAACTCAGGCAGTGTTCTCACTTCGTGGTAAACCACTGAATTCCTACGGATTAACGAAACGAGTTGTCTATGAAAATGAAGAATTTAATTTATTGCAAGCTGCGTTAAATATTGAAGATTCCTTAGAAGATTTGCGTTACAATCAAGTGATTATTGCTACTGATGCCGATGTGGACGGAATGCATATTCGCCTGCTGATGATCACATTTTTTCTGCAATTTTTCCCGGATTTAATTAAAAACGGACACCTTTATATTCTCCAGACACCGCTTTTCAGAGTCAGGAATAAAAAAGAAACGCGTTATTGTTATAGTGATGCAGAAAGAATCAAAGCGTTGAATGAACTTGGAAAAAACCCGGAAATAACCCGATTCAAAGGATTAGGAGAAATTTCGCCGGATGAATTCAAACATTTCATTGGAAAAGATATCCGTCTGGAGCCGGTTGTTTTAGGGAAAGATCAGACAATCGAACAGCTGCTTGAATTTTACATGGGAAAAAACACTCCCGACCGGCAAACTTTTATTCTTCAGAATTTAGTGGTGGAAAATCTTGATATTGATCAAAAACAAAAACTGGAAGAAGTTGAAGTGTAAATAGGGACCAATTTAGATTGAAATCACGAATAATATTTCTAAAATTAAAGAATAAGAAGCCTGCATAAGATGCAGATTGAATAAATGACAGAAGAACATCTACACGAAGGAGAGAGTTTAAAGAAAGTTTCGGGACTGTATAGAGACTGGTTTTTGGATTATGCGTCATACGTAATCCTGGATCGGGCCATACCCTCCGTTTATGACGGTTTCAAGCCGGTTCAGCGTAGGATTATGCATTCTATGCGGGAACTGGAAGACGGTCGTTACAATAAAGTGGCCAATATTGTCGGGAATACCATGAAGTACCATCCACACGGTGATGCGTCCATTACTGATGCGATGGTTCAGATTGGCCAAAAGGAACTTCTGATTGATGCTCAGGGAAACTGGGGAAATATTTATACCGGTGATTCCGCTGCTGCAGCACGTTACATCGAAGCGAGATTGACGCCTTTTGCTTTGGAAGTGGTTTTCAATCCGAAAACTACCGACTGGGTAAAATCTTACGACGGCAGAAATAACGAACCGATTGATTTACCCGTGAAGTTTCCGTTGCTCCTTGCACAAGGCGTGGAAGGAATTGGTGTCGGTCTTTCCACCAAAATTCTTCCGCATAATTTCAATGAACTGATTCACGCTTCCATTTCACATTTGAAAGGAAAGAAATTTCAGGTGTTCCCGGATTTTATTACGGGCGGAATGTTGGATGTTGCTGAATACAACGACGGCGAGCGCGGAGGTAGAGTTCGTGCCAGAGCCAGAATTATTCAGAAAGATAAAAATATGCTAGTAATTACCGAACTGCCTTACTCCAAAAATACCGGTGAAATCATCGACAGTATTGTAAAAGCAACGGAAAGAGGAAAGATCAAAATCAAGAAAATTGAAGACAACACTTCCGATAAAGTTGAAATCCTGATTCATCTTCATAACGATGTATCGCCCGATAAAACGATAGATGCCTTGTACGCATTCACCGATTGCCAGGTTTCTATTTCGCCGAATGCGTGTGTGATTGTGGGCAACAAGCCGATGTTCCTTTCGGTTTCCGAAATTCTGAGAATGAATACGGATCATACCGTTTCTTTACTTAAAAAAGAACTTGAAATTGAACTTCACGAGCTTCAGGAAAGTTGGCATTTTGCTTCCCTAGAACGAATTTTTATCGAAAACAGAATTTATCACGATATCGAAGAAGTAAAATCTTGGGAAGAAGTACTTACTACCATCGATGAAGGTTTGAAGCCGCATACCACGCATCTTTTGAGAGCGGTAACGGAGGAAGATATCGTGAAACTGACTGAAATCCGCATCAAAAGAATTTCGCGTTTCGATCTTGATAAATTCAAAGAAACGATTGCTTCGCTGGAAGACCGCATTGCCAAATGCAAACACAATCTGGAACATCTGATTCCTTACGCAATCGATTATTACACGAATATTCAGAAAAAGTACGGCAAGGATAAAGAAAGAAAAACCGAAATCCGAATTTTTGACAACATCGATGCGACCAAAGTGGCTGTTGCCAACGAAAAATTCTACGTGAACCGCGAAGAAGGCTTCATCGGAACTTCCCTGAAAAAAGACGAATATCTTTTCGACTGTTCTGATATTGATGATATCATTATTTTCCGCAAGGACGGTACTATGAAAGTAGTAAAAGTGGAAGCCAAAACCTTTATTGGGAAAGATATTCTGCACGTAGCCATCTGGAAAAAAGGCGATTCGCGAACCGTGTACAACATGATTTACCGTGAAGGAAAAGACGGGCCGTACTACATGAAAAGATTCTCCGTGACCGCCGTTACCAGAAACACAGATTATCCTTTAGCTTCAGATAAAAAAGGCTCGGAAACTATTTATTTCTCTGCCAATCCGAACGGCGAAGCCGAACTGGTGAGTGTTTTACTGAAACAAAATGCCAGAATTCGGAAGCCAAGGATTGACATTGATTTTTCTGACCTGGCCATCAAGGGGCGGAATTCCCGGGGAAATCTTGTCACGAAATATGCTGTAAAAAAAGTTGATTTGAAAGAGCAGGGCGTTTCCACTTTGGCTCCGAGAAAAATCTGGTTCGATGAAACGGTTCGCCGACTGAACGTGGATGCGCGCGGAACTTTTCTTGGAAACTTTAAAGGCGACGATAAAATACTGACCATCAACGCGAACGGTGAAGCAAGACTGGTTTCTTTCGATCTGATGAACCGTTTTGATGACGAATATTTGATCCTCGAAAAATGGAATCCCGAACAGTCTGTCACCTGTATTTATTTCGATGGAGAGAAAGAAATTTATTACATCAAACGTTTCTTGTTGGAAGCCACGAATAATGTGCAGATTTTCATGCCTTCAGAACATCCGAAATCGTTTATAGAGTTGGTTTTTACTGCGGATCATGCGACTGCTGAACTGATTTTTGCCAAAGAAAAAGGAAAAGAAAAGGAACCGGAAATCATCAATATTGATGAATTTATTTCCATAAAAGGCATCAAAGCGATCGGAAATCAGCTTACAAAAAGTAAGGTGAAAACCATTAATATTACCGTTCCGGCACCTGAGGAAGAAGAGATTCCGCAAGAGGAAGAATCGCCAGAACTGACTGATTCAACAGACGAAATCTCGGAAGAAGGAACTATTGGAAGCCTTTTCGATGAATAATTCTCGTCAAATTTCTTCTATTATTTAATCATTAAAAAACAATCAATGAATTTTATATTGCTCATCGTTATCGCCGCCACTGCTTTAATTAGTTATGTTGCTTTCCAGAATATTTCGGTTTTTGAAAAGTACAAATTCAATGTTGGCGCGATTAAAAACAGGAAGGAGTATATCCGCCTCGTTTCGGCGGGTTTTCTTCACGGAGATTGGATGCATTTGCTGTTCAATATGATGACGCTGTATTTCTTCGGGCCCATCGTCGTACAGGTTTTCGGAGAAATCGGTTTTCTTGTGGTGTATTTTGGTTCTATAATTTTGGGAAATTTATTCTCTCTTTATCTCTATCAGAATCAGTCCTGGTATTCAGCCATAGGAGCGAGTGGAGGAGTATCGGGAATTTTGTTTGCGGCCATTGCGATGATTCCTGATTTGGGAATTTATTTCTTTTTTATTCCCATTCCTATTCCCGGATATATTTTCGGAGTTTTATATTTTTCCTATTCGGTGTACAGTATGCTAAATCCGCGACAAGGCGATAATATCGGACACGCTGCGCATTTAGGTGGAGCTTTTTTCGGGTTGGTTTATGCCGTTGCTGTA
>JADMKO010000168.1 GCA_015478785.1 Chryseobacterium sp.
GCCGGCGTGGATAAGGAAGAAGGATACAAAACGGTGGACAAAATAAAATCTGCCGTAGCGGAAACCCATAATAAAAATGTTCTGAATAACTTGGGAAGTTTTGGCGCATTCTATGAAATTGCCGGTTATAAAAATCCGGTTTTGGTGTCCGGAACCGATGGAGTAGGAACCAAACTGAAAGTGGCTTTGGATACCAAAAATTACGATTCCATCGGGATCGACTGTTTCGCCATGTGTGCCAACGATATCGTTTGTCACGGTGCAAAACCTCTTTTCTTTTTAGATTATCTGGCTTGCGGAAAACTGGATGCCGATATTGCTGCAGAAATTGTCATGGGAATGGTGAAGGCCTGCAAAGACAACGAATGTGCGCTTATTGGTGGTGAAACTGCCGAAATGCCGGGAATGTACAAGCCGGGAGATTATGATGTAGCCGGTTTCTGCGTTGGAATTGTGGAAAAAGATGAAGTAATTGACGGTTCCAAAATTAAAAAAGGCGATAAAATTATTGCTTTGCCCAGCTCAGGATTCCACAGCAACGGATTTTCTTTGGTGAGAAAAATTTTCCCCAATTTTAATGAAGAGTTTGAAGGAAAACCGATTCACGAAACGCTTTTAATTCCTACCAAACTGTATTATCAGGACATCAAAAAACTGATGGAAAACATTGAAGTCAGCGGGATCGCCCACATTACAGGCGGCGGACTGATCGAAAATGTTCCGCGAATTATTCCGGAAGGACTTTCTGCAAAGATCACAGAATCTGATATTAAAGTTCCGAATATTATGCTGGAATTGGAAAAACGCGGAAATATCGACCGTATGGAAATGCACGGCACGTTCAATATGGGCGTTGGAATGACGGTGGTAATCGATGAAAAATTTGTTGATCAGGTTCGTAAGTTAATTCCTGACGCGTATCTCATCGGAGAAATCGTGGAAGATGATGAAAAAATTCAGTTAGTTTAATTCTAAAACTATTGAGATTTCATCGGTTTAATATGAAGAAAATTGTTGTTTTGATTAGTGGTTCGGGAACCAATCTTCAGCGGATTATCGACTGTATCCAAAGCGGTGAAATCACGGATGCCCAGATCTCTCTCGTTGTTGCAGATCGCGAATGTTACGGACTTCAGCGTGCGAAAGATGCAGGAATTCCAAACCGGATGATCAAGCGCGGATCTTCGTTTTCTGAAAATCTAGAAAAATTAATTCCCGAAAATACAGATCTCATTGTTCTTGCGGGATTTTTGTCTATTTTAAGTGACCGGTTTTGTGAAAAATACCAGGGGAAAATCATCAATATTCATCCGGCATTGCTGCCAAAATTTGGTGGTTTCGGTATGTGGGGAATGAATGTTCATCAGGCTGTTCTGGAAGCGGGAGAGAAGGAAAGTGGCGCCACAGTTCATTATGTGACATCTGGAATAGATGAAGGCGAAATTATTCTTCAGGGAAAAGTACATGTTGATGAAAATGATACCGCGGAAACTCTCGCTGCCAGAGTTCATCAGGTGGAATATGAGATTTTTCCAAAAGCGATAATTAAAGTGTTGCGAATTCCCCTCTAAAAAGAGGGGTGTCCGCCTTAGCGGACGGGGTGTGTACTCAGAAATAATATGGATAAACTTCGACATTCGACATAATGAAAAAGTTACTTTTAACTCATATCGATGGAATTGAAATATTTCGAAGAAAGATTGATGTACTGCCCAAAAATAAGGAGCTTTTATTAAAAGCAAGAAGTCTGCGCAAGGGATATGTGTTGTCAGAAGTGATTTTTTGGAAACAGGTAAGAAACGGATCATTCCATCAAATAGATTTTGACAGGCAGCGAATAATTGGAAATTATATAGTAGATTTTTACATAAAATCATTAGGTGTCGTCATTGAAATAGATGGATCAAGCCACGATTTTAAGGAAAATTATGATGATGGAAGAGAACAATATTTAGAATCTCTGAATTTAGTGGTTTATAAAATTTCAGATGATAGAATAAAACATGATTTAATAAATGTGATGAAAGAACTTGAAGAGTTTATCATGAAGAATTTTTCATCATCGGTCTAACACCCCGCCTGCGGCACCCCTCTTTCAAAAGAGGGGAATCACACAAGTAATAATTTATAAAAGTAAAAATAAAATGTCGAAGAAAAGAGCATTGATCAGTGTTTCCGATAAAAACGGATTAACTGATTTCGCTAAGTTTTTAGAAAAAAACAATTACGAACTTATCTCTACGGGAGGAACTTTTAAAAATCTGAAAGAAGCCGGCCTGCATCCAATCCAGATTGACGAAGTAACCAACTTTCCGGAAATGCTGGACGGAAGAGTAAAAACGCTTCATCCGAAAGTTCACGGAGGCCTTTTGGCCGTTCGGTCCAATGAAGAACACATGAAAACCGTTCATGAGCATGAAATTGGTTTGATCGATATGGTGATCGTGAATCTGTACCCATTTTTTGAAAATGTTAATAAAGATATCTCACTGGAAGAAAAAGTTGAGTTTATCGATATTGGCGGGCCTTCCATGTTACGTTCGGCAGCTAAAAACTTTAACAGCGTTACAGTAATTACCGACGTGGAAGATTACGAAAAAGTGCAAAAAGAAATGGCTGAAAATGGCGATACTGTTTTAGAAACCAGAAAAAAGCTGGCCGGAAAAGTGTTCAACCTTACTTCGGCTTACGATGCTGCGATTTCGAGAATGCTTTTAGACGAGGAATTCCCAACCTACCTGAATGCATCCTATAAGAAAGTTGCAGATCTGAGATATGGGGAAAACCCTCATCAAAAGGCAGCGTATTACGTTTCGACTTTTGAAAACGGAGCGATGAAGGATTTTGAACAGTTGGGCGGTAAAGAATTGTCTTTCAATAATCTCCGAGACATGGATTTATGTTGGAAAGTTGTTCAGGAATTTAAAAATGAAATGGCTTGTTGCGCTGTGAAGCATTCGACACCTTGTGGCGTTGCCATCGGAACAACAGCTTTGGAAACCTACAAAAAGACTTTTGAATGCGATCCGGTTTCCATTTTTGGCGGAATCGTCGCTATGAATTATAAAGTGGATGCGGGAACAGCAGAAGAATTGAACAAAACATTTCTGGAGATCGTTATGGCACCGGATTTTGACGATGACGCATTAGAAATTCTGAACCAAAAGAAAAATTTAAGAGTTATTAAAATCAAAAATTCCGTTTCAGACCAACATACCTGGGTGAAAACGGATGGTGGAATGCTGGTTCAGGACAATGATTCCCAATTTTCAGAAGATATAAAAGTGGTAACGGAAGTAAAACCTACAGCTGAACAGGAAAAAGCACTTCTTTTCGCGCAGAGAGTGGTTAAATATGTAAAATCCAATGCCATCGTGGTTTCTAATGGAATTCAGGCTTTGGGAATCGGTGGCGGTCAGGTAAACCGGATTTGGGCTACACAACAGGCGATAGAGCGGGCAAAGCAGAAATTCAGCGGAGATCTGGTTTTGGCTTCCGATGCGTTTTTCCCTTTCCCGGATGTCGTAGATTTCTGTGCACAGCAAGGAATTAAAGCCATCATACAACCCGGCGGCAGCATGAAAGATCAGGATTCGGTGCAAGCAGCCAATGAACATCAGCTTCCAATGCTGATGACCGGAATGCGCCATTTTCTGCATTGATTTTGCAGAAAAGGTCATGTTGAGAAACAGAAACTCTTCTTGTTATTCGCTTCATAAATCATTAAATTTGTACATTAAATATCAAAAGGACATCATGAGAATATTGATCATAGGAAATGGAGGCAGGGAAACCGCTTTCGGAAAAAAACTCGCTGAAGACAGCAGAGTTACCCAACTGTATTTTGCAAAAGGAAATGCAACTACGGAAAAATTGGGAAGAAATATTTCACTTACAGACAACCAGGAACTCGTAAATTTTGCCATTGATGAAGCGATAGATCTTACTATTGTAGGGCCGGAAGCTTTTCTGGTAAGCGGAATTGTGGACGATTTCAGAAAAGCCGGTTTAAGGATTTTCGGTCCTGAAAAGAAAGTAGCGAAACTGGAAGGAAGTAAAGCCTATTCAAAAAAATTCATGCAGGAATACGGAGTGAAAACTGCCGAAGCCAATATTTTCACCTCTTACGTGGAAGCCAGAAATTTCCTTGAAAAACAGAAATTTCCTTTGATCATCAAAGCTTCCGGGCTTGCACAGGGAAAAGGAGTGGTTCTCGCAAATAATAAAGATGAGGCTATGAAAACCATTCATGATTTCATGATTGCCAAAATTTACGGAGATGCCGGAATAGAAGTGGTTATCGAAGAATATTTGAGAGGATTTGAAGCATCCATTATTTGTTTTTCCAATGGGAAAGAACTCTATCCTTGCATTGCTGCGAAAGATTATAAAAAAGCTGGAAACGGCAACAAAGGTTCCAATACCGGCGGAATGGGAAGTGTGGCACCGAGCCCGGAATTCTCAGAAAAACATTTTGAGGATTTCAGAACCAATATTCTTGAACCAACGGTCAAGGGGTTGAAAGATCAGTATTTAATGTTCAGAGGATTTATCTTTTTCGGACTGATGGTGACGGACAAAGGTTGTCATTTGCTGGAATATAATATGCGTTCCGGCGATCCTGAAACGCAGGTGATTCTTCCGCTTCTCGAAAATAATCTTTTAGATACCATAAATGATTGTATTGATGGTAATGATATTGAACTGAAATTTAAAGATGAAAAAGCGGTTTGTCTGGTGATGGCTTCAGGCGGTTATCCCGGAAAATATGATACCGGTTTTGAAATTCGAAATATAGACAAAACAGAAGATGTAACCGTTTATTTGTCAGGAGCTTCCACTAAGGCTGGTACGGTGTACACTACCGGTGGCCGCGTGGTGAATCTTGTGGCAACAGCTTCAACTTTCGGTGAAGCCCGTGAAAAAGTGTATGATGCCGCGAATATTATCCATTTCGACTACGCATTTTACAGAGAAGATATCGCAGATTTTTAAATTGATAAAGGCGTGTGTCATGCACGCTTTTTTATTTTTTTCAATGCTGTTTTATGTCTGACAGCAGTTTTCAGCAATAGTATTTATTTAACTTATAATTTATAAAAAAGTATGACCAATGGTATCGTGATATTGGATTTTGGTTCGCAATACAATCAGCTCATCGGGCGCAGAATTCGGGAAATGGAAGTATATTCCGAAATTATCCCTTACAATACTCCTTTAGAAGAGATTTTATCCAAAAAACCGGCAGGAATTATTTTATCCGGAGGCCCCAGTTCTGTGAATGCAGCGGATGCCCATCTTGTGGATCGGAAACTTTTTGATGCCGGAATTCCTATTTTAGGCATTTGTTACGGAATGCAGCTCACCGCACATCTTCTTGGCGGAAAAGTAACCAAAGGACACAAAGGCGAGTATGGGAAATCCGAGCTTGAAATCTTGCGAAGTAATCCTTTGCTGACTGGAGTTTCCAGAAAATCTAAAGTATGGATGAGCCATTTCGATGAAGTGGAAGAAGTTCCGGAAGGATTTGAGATATCTGCTAAAAGCGGTGTTATCGCAGCCATGGCCAATGAGAAAAAAAATATTTTCACCCTCCAGTTTCACCCTGAAGTAACGCATACGGAAGAAGGAACAAAGATTCTTGAAAATTTTGTCCACAACATTTGTAAAGCTGAAAAAAACTGGAAACTTGCCGGTTATATAGAAAGAACTATTGCAGAAATTCGTGAAAAAGTGGGTGATGAGAAAGTGATCCTGGGTCTTTCCGGCGGAGTGGATTCTTCGGTTGCAGCCGTGCTTATTCATACGGCCATCGGCGACCAGTTGACCTGTATTTTTGTGGACACCGGACTTCTGAGAAAGGATGAAGGCCGGAAAGTAATGGAAAACTACGGCGAACATTTCCACATGAAAATTGATATGGTGGACGCATCCGAAAGATTCCTCAGCAAGTTGAAAGGAATTTCTGATCCTGAGGAAAAAAGAAAGGCCATCGGGAATGAATTTATCGCTGTTTTTGATGAAGAATCCCACAAGTTTGAGGGCGCAAAATTTCTGGCTCAGGGAACTATTTATCCGGATGTTATCGAAAGCCAGTCCGTGAAAGGACCTTCTGCAGTAATTAAATCGCATCATAACGTAGGCGGACTTCCGGAAAACATGAAAATGAAACTGCTTGAACCGCTGCGTGAACTTTTTAAAGATGAAGTGAGAAAAGTAGGAGAGGAACTGGGTATTCCGCATCATTTGGTGTACCGTCATCCTTTTCCGGGTCCTGGTTTAGGAATCAGGATTTTAGGTGAAGTAGATGCTGAGAAAGTGAAAATTCTGCAGGAAGCTGATGATATCTTTATTGAAGAATTATATAAGAATAATTTATACGAAAAGGTTTCTCAGGCATTTGTAGTATTGCTTCCCGTAAAATCAGTTGGAGTAATGGGAGATGAACGTACCTATGAATATACCGCCGTGGTGCGCTCTGCCAATACCATTGATTTTATGACCGCCGAATTCAGTAAGCTGCCGTGGGAATTTCTGGAGCATGTTTCCAACAGAATTATCAATGAAGTACGCGGTATCAACAGGGTTGCCTATGATATTTCCAGCAAACCGCCTGCAACGATAGAGTGGGAATAAATATAACTGAGATCTAATTAAATTAAAAATAAAGCCGCTTCATTCGTGAAACGGCTTTTATTTTATTGAAAATAAAATTATTGGGTAATGGCTCTGCCTATCACCAGTCTCTGGATTTCAGAGGTGCCTTCTCCGATAGTACACAATTTACTGTCACGGTAATATTTTTCTGCAGGAAAATCTTTGGTATAACCGTAGCCACCGAAAATCTGCACTGCATTGTTGGCGATTCTGACACAAGCTTCCGAAGCGTATAGTTTAGCCATAGCGCCTTCTTTTGTCATTTTTTCTTTCGCATTTTTTAGAGTTGAAGCTCTTTGAATCAGAAGTTCAGCAGCATCAATTTCTGTTGCCATATCTGCCAGCATAAAGTTAATCGCCTGAAAACTGGAAATGGATTTTCCAAACTGATGTCTTTCCTGAGCATATTTCAAAGCAGCCTTGTAGGCACCACGGGCAATTCCCAAAGAAAGTGCGGCGATGGAGATTCGGCCTCCGTCCAGAATTTTCATGGCTTGTTTGAAACCTTCCCCTACTTCTCCGAGTCGGTGGCTGTCTGGAACCCTCACCTGATCAAAAATAAGTTCGGCAGTTTCCGAAGCCCTCATCCCCAGTTTATTCTCCTTTTTTCCGGATGTGAAACCGGGCATTCCTTTTTCAAGGACAAATGCTGTAGAATTATTTTTTGCGCCTTTCTCTGCAGTGCGGGTCATAACCACAGCAATATCACCGGAAATAGCGTGGGTGATGAAGTTTTTTGCTCCGCTGATGATCCAATCATCTCCATCTTTCACGGCGGTGGTACTCATACCTCCGGAATCTGAACCGGTATTGTGTTCTGTAAGTCCCCATGCTCCGATCACCTGGCCGGATGCCAGCTTTGGAAGCCACTTATTTCTTTGCTCTTCATTTCCGAACTCATAGATGTGATTGGTACACAGAGAATTGTGTGCTGCGAGTGAAAGGCCGATAGAAGGATCTATCTGAGAAATTTCGTCTAATATCGCAACATATTCGTGATATCCAAGTCCGGAACCTCCATACTTTTCTGGTATAACAACGCCCATAAAGCCCATTTCACCCAGTTTATGAAAGAGTTCCACAGGAAAAGTCTGACTTTCATCCCAATCCATAATGTGAGGACGGATATTTTTCTCTGCAAAATCTTTTGCCGTATCGGCAATCATCTTAATATCGTGGTTCATAAATTTTGTTTGCCCAAAGATAGAGAAAATGAAAAGATTACAAAAAAGGAATTTCAAACGTCTTGAAGCCTTTAAAATATAATTTGAGATCAATAGAAGTGAAAACTGAGATCAATCTGTCTTCGCCGAACAGACTCTTTCAAAGAGTAACAAAAGATAATATAGAAGAGGTTAGCTCTCGATCCAATTTGTAGATAATTGAGTTTTAATCAAATAAATTAAAAAAAATAAAAAGATAAAACCTAATGTGCAGAGGATAAAAAAACCGGAAGGAATAAATAACAGCAAGTGAAGCAAAAAATGCCAGTCCTCTGATAATATTGTTAGATAAAAAGACACGATGCTTAAAAGCAAAGAAATAAGAAAAGCACAAAACAAACCTTTTTTTCCGGAATTATTTAATCTGATATGTTCATTTAAATTGTTTTTAGCCTTGAATTTCGGCGTTTTCCAAACATTCTTTAATTCTTTTCATTGCTTCCCGAAGCTCTTTTTCAGATGCCGCATAAGAAAAACGGATACATTCCGGGCTTCCGAAAGATACGCCACCTACGCTGCCTACATGGGCATTCTCCAGCAAAAACATCGCGAAATCATCGGAATCGTTGATCTTCACACCGTTCAAGGTTTTTCCAAGGTAAAAGGAAATGTCCGGGAAAAAATAAAAAGCAGATTTAGGCAGAAGAACTTTGAAACCGGGAATTTCACGGATCAGTTCATAAACTATATCTCTTCTTTTTTTAAATTCGTCAATCATATAACGGAATTGAGAAGGATCGGTTTTCAATCCGGTCACCGAAGCTTTTTGAGCCACAGTGTTGGCACCGCTCGTCATTTGGCCTTGTATTTTTTCGCACGCTTTGGCCAGCCATTCAGGGCATGCTGAGTAGCCAATTCTCCATCCCGTCATCGCAAAACCTTTCGACATCCCGTTGATGACGGCCACTTGCTCGTAAATTTCCGGAAAAGCAGCGATGGATTTGGTCTTCGTTTCATAATTGATATATTCATAAATCTCGTCCGAAATCACCGTAATCTGCGGATGTTTCGCAATTACTTCTGCCAAAGATTTCAGTTCGTTGTAAGTATAATAGCTTCCGGACGGATTGCATGGTGAACTGTAAATCAGCGCTTTGGTTCGGGGCGTGATGGCTTCTTCCAGCTGTTCGGCAGTCATTTTAAAATCATTATAGAAAGAAGTTTTTACAAAAACCGAAGTGCCGCCCATCATTTTCACCATTTCATCGTAACTTACCCAATAAGGAACAGGAAGAATTACCTCATCACCATCATTGATAATGGCAGCTAAAACATTTAGTATGGCTTGTTTGGCACCGTTGGAAACGCAAATCTGATTGGGCTGATAATGAAGGCCGTTGTCACGTTCCAGTTTTTCACAGATCGCTTCTCTCAGTTCCAAAAAACCTGACACCGGCGAATAATGGCTAAAGTTCTGATGAATGGCATCTATCGCGGAAGTTTTTATGGGTTCCGGAACATCAAAATCCGGTTCTCCCAGCGTAAGGCTGATAACATCAAGTCCCTGTGAGCGCATTTCGCGCGCTTTATTGCTCATAACGAAAGTCTGCGAATATCCTAAGCGGTGGATGCGGTCTGATAATTTGTTCATAACATTCTTGGTAAACGAACAAAGATACTATTTTGGTCAAATATTTGGGATTCCATCTCAAGAAAAGTACTTTTGCAATAATATATTACGATGTCAACAGCACTTATTTTAAAATATTTTCCTGAACTTTCAGATCTTCAAAAAGAACAATTTGCCCGATTAGAAACCGTCTATCGGGAATGGAATGAGAAAATCAACGTTATTTCCCGCAAGGATATGGATTCTTTATATGAAAAGCATATTCTTCATTCGTTGGGAATTGCTAAAGTAATGGCGTTCGAACCTGGCACGAAGGTTATGGATGTAGGAACCGGAGGTGGTTTCCCCGGAATTCCGCTTGCCATTTTATTTCCGGAAGCTCATTTTACGCTTATTGATTCTATTGGTAAAAAAATAACTGTAGTAAAAGCCGTTTCAGAAGAAATTGGACTTCAGAATATAGAAGCCGTTCATGGCAGGGCAGAACAGTTGAAACAGAAATTTCATTTCGTGGTAAGCCGCGCCGTTACACAAATGCCGGAGTTTCTGCGTTGGATGAAAGGAAAGTTTGAAAAGGAACAATTAAATTCCCGACACAATGGCGTGCTGTATCTGAAGGGCGGCGATCTTGCCGAGGAACTTGCGGGATTACGGTGTGAGATCTTTCAGTTGAAACATTTCTTCGACGAGGAATTTTTTGAAACCAAAAAAGTAGTATATTTATCAAACGGAAATTTTCATTCTTAGTTTTTCTGCACAGCCGTTTCATCAATGGAGTTTTTAGATAAAATCATTACTGAACTATTAGCTGAACACCCTGATTTATCAGGGTTTACTATTGTTATTCCCGGTAAAAGGCCTGCGGTTTTTATTAAAAAAATACTGGCTGAAAAACAATATTCCGGTTTTCTGCCCACCTTTTGTACGATTGAAGAATTGATCGCCGAAATCTCCGGAAAGCAGCCTGTTCAGGGCATTGCACTTTGGTTAATGGCTTATGATTCTTATCAACAGCTTGATTTAACGCCAAAAGATGATTTTGCGTCCTTTCTGAAATGGTTTCCCACAG
>JADMKO010000169.1 GCA_015478785.1 Chryseobacterium sp.
CCTGAAGAAAAGAAAGCCTGTTGTGATTCGGAATATGGCAAGAAAATGGCCTGCCTATCAGAAATGGACTATGGATTATATGAAAGAAACGGTAGGAGATATAGAGGTTCCTTTATACGATTCTTCCAAAGCAGATCCTGCGGCACCCATCAATACTGCAGCGGCGAAGATGAAATTTTCGGAGTATATTGACCTCATCAAAGAAACGCCTACCGACCTGAGGATTTTCTTTTTTGATCCCATCAAAGCTGCTCCGAAACTGCTGAACGATTATATTTCCCCGAAAGACCTCATGGGCGGTTTTCTCGATAAATATCCCAGCATGTTTTTCGGTGGAAAAGGTTCTGTAACTTTCATGCATTTTGATATTGATATGCCGCATATATTCCATACTCATTTTAACGGAAGAAAGCATGTTCTGCTCTTCGACTATAAATGGAAAGAACGTCTGTACAAACTACCGTTCGCTACTTATGCGCTGGAAGATTATGATATTGAACATCCTGATTTTGAGAAGTTTCCCGCATTAGACGGCATCGAAGGCATTGAGTGTTTCCTGGAACATGGCGATACTCTTTTCATGCCTACAGGATGGTGGCACTGGATGAAATACCTGGACGGCAGTTTCTCAATTTCGCTACGAGCCTGGGACAAAAGTTGGGCTGTAAAAGCGCATTCTCTTTGGAACTTAACCGCACAAAGAGGTTTTGATAATTTCATGAAATCCAGATTCAAGGGAAAATATATGGACTGGAAAGAGAAAAAAGCGATCGAACGCGCCCATCGTGCATTAGCCAAAGGCCTTCCGAAAAGCTAAAACCAATTCTGAAGATCTTGGATAGTCATCAGGATAATCAATAGTAAAGCGACTAAAGAAATCAGAAATGCGTAGAGTGATTCTGATTTTTTTTTAAACCCTTCTCTGATCCACAAAACACCAAAAAGAACCGTGAGCACCGGCACCAAAAAGAACACCGGAATTGCTGTCATTTCATACAACGCTCCGAATATAATTCCCGCTACTCCAGGAATTATCAGCTGAAACTCCCACATCACTATTATAAACAGAATATAAAGGAGCGCCAGACTGCTGATTAAAACTTTGATTTTCACGATACTAAATAACAAAAAAACTTCCGTTGCCGAAAGTTTGTTGTGAATTCTAGTTTAGTCATTCAGTTTCAATACCGCCATGAAAGCAGATTGCGGAACTTCTACCCGCCCGATCTGTTTCATTTTCTTTTTTCCTTCTTTTTGTTTTTCTAAAAGCTTTCTTTTTCTGGAAATATCACCACCGTAGCATTTCGCCGTAACATCTTTTCTTAACGCTTTAATGGTTTCTCTGGCGATCACTTTTGCTCCCAGAGCGGCCTGAACGGCAATATCAAACTGCTGTCTTGGGATCAATTCCCGGAGTTTCTCGCACATTCTTTTACCGATGTAATAGGCGTTACTGTCATGGATAAGTGACGAAAGAGCATCCACCATATCGCCATTGATCAGAATATCCATTTTCACCAACTTGGAAGCACGGAAACCGATCGGATGATAATCAAAAGATGCGTAACCTTTAGAGATAGACTTTAAACGGTCGTAAAAATCGAAAACAACTTCTGCCAAAGGCATGTTGAAAACCATTTCAACGCGATCTGCTGTTAAATAATTTTGAGTAACAATTTCGCCTCGTTTTTCGATGCATAAAGTCATCACAGAGCCCACGAAATCAGATTTTGTAATGATGGAAGCTTTGATGAAAGGTTCTTCTACGCGATCCAACATCATTGGATCAGTCATTTCAGACGGATTGTTGATGAGGATCTTTTTCTCAGGATCTTTTTTGGTATAACCGTGATAAGAAACGTTCGGAACTGTGGTAATCACGTCCATATTGAATTCCCGGTCGAGTCTTTCCTGAACGATTTCCATGTGAAGCATACCGAGGAATCCGCAACGGAAACCGAAACCAAGAGCGGCGGAACTTTCCGGTTCGAAAACCAGAGAAGCATCGTTAAGCCTAAGTTTTTCAAGAGAGAATCTCAGTTCTTCAAAATCTTCTGCTTCAATAGGGTAAATTCCTGCGAAAACCATCGGTTTTACTTCTTCAAAACCTTCAATAGCAGCTGCAGCACCATTTTCATAAGTGGTAATCGTGTCGCCCACCTTTACTTCGCGCGCATCTTTAATACCGGAAATAATATAGCCTACGTCTCCGGTTTTTATTTCCTTTTTTGGTGCCTGTTTCAGTTTCAGCGTTCCCACTTCATCTGCTTCATACATCTTTCCGGTGGCCATAAATTTAATTCTCTGACCCTTTTTGATGCTTCCGTTCACTACTTTGAAGTAAGCCTCAATACCGCGAAACGGGTTATACACAGAGTCGAATACAAGCGCCTGAAGCGGTGCGTTCTCGTCGCCGACTGGTGCTGGAACTCTTTTTACGATCTGCTCCAGCAATTCGTGCACTCCTTCTCCGGTTTTCCCGGATACCCGCAGTACGTCCTCATATTCGCAACCGATAAGTTCCATAATCTCGTCCGTCACCTCTTCCGGATTGGCAGAAGGCAGATCAATTTTATTAAGGATCGGGATAATGGTCAGGTCGTTTTCAAGCGCGAGGTAAAGATTGCTTATGGTTTGTGCCTGAATGCTTTGCGCTGCATCCACGATGAGCAATGCGCCTTCGCAGGCTGCAATAGAACGGGAAACTTCGTAAGAGAAATCTACGTGTCCGGGTGTATCGATCAGATTCAGAACATAGTGTTCGCCATTCAATTCATAATCCATCTGAATGGCGTGGGATTTTATCGTGATTCCTCTTTCTTTTTCCAGATCCATATCATCCAGGGTTTGAGACTGTAATTCCCTTAGCGTCACGGTATTGGTGTACTCCAAAAGACGGTCTGCAAGTGTTGATTTCCCGTGGTCGATATGAGCAATAATGCAAAAATTGCGTATGTTTTTCATCTAAAATATTAAGTAGTTTGCAAATTTAGTGTTTTTCGTCCGATTGTTATAAAAAAAGACAACCTCTGCATTGTGATGCAAAGGTCGTCCAAACATTAAAAAAATAAACTATTATGGTCGTCTGCTCTGGCTATTCGCCCCGTTATTGTTTCTTGGGTTTCTGATTCCGGAGGACTCGGTATTAATTCTCCGTGTTTCTCCGCTGTTTCTCATTTCTCCTGTTTTGGTCGGCCTTCTCTGCTGATTATCAGACTTACGGTCGATTACTCTATTTCTCATTTTTCCTTCACTCTGAAACATTTCCAACACCTGTTGCGGTTTTACTACTTTCTGAAACTTCTCCGCATATTTCTTTCTGTTATTCAGGAGTTCCTGTCCTACGATGAAACTTTTTTCGAGTTCAGCTTTTGCTTCCTGATCCGTCATGGTATTGTAATTCGGGTTGGGCTGAAACTTGCCTTTTATTTTGGCCTGGCTTTCCTGATATTCGTCGTACAGCGTTTTGAACTCTTCCTGCTTCGCTTCCGGAACTTCCAACTCATCGATCATCATTCTCTGCCTGAATGTTCTCAAAAGGTTAATTTTCTCTTCTGAACTCATTTTATTGATTAGTTCCTGCCGTTGCTCCGGCTTCATGGATCGCCAATTTTTTACGTCCTGAGCGTTCAGGGATCCGATAAATACTATCAATGCGATGCTGATCAAGTTTCTTACTATTCTCATTTTTTACCGATTCTCTGTTAATTATATAAATCTAAGTAAATATCTTGTTCTGTATTCTGTGCCAGCGAGGCAATTTCTTCTGCTGTCAATACATCCAGAATCTGTTCGATCTGCTGTGCTCCGGTGAAAGTTATTTCCGCTCGCTTGTCGGGTATCTCCTTGATTTTTGCTGCAGGTTTTGTTTCCTTTTGATGAGCCTCAGCTGCGATAGTTAAATCGTTTGCCAGCGCGATATAATTTTCTGTTTCCGGTTTCGGGGCATTCTGGATTTGCGTTGGAGGGTTTATCGTTTGCTGTATATCATTATTCCTAACAATATTATTAGCTTCTTCTGAAGGAATGCTGCTAAAAACCCAAGCCGCACCTGCTAATAAAACCAATAAGGCTGCTGCATACCACCAGCTTCCGTTGGTTTTTCTCCCAATCTGTGGCTTCTGCTGATTTTGGTTCTCAGAGAAATCTTTCATTACATTTTCCTGAATCTTTTCAAAAAAATGATCCGGTGTTTTGTAAATGTTTTTTCTCTCGAGTTGTTCTATATCTAAATGTTTCATTTTGAAAACTTTATTCTTGATAATTTTCTTTTATGTAGGTTTCTATTTTCTGCTTTGCGTAGTGATAGTTGGTTTTCAAAGTCCCTACTGACATGTCCACAATATTTGAAATTTCCTCGTAAGGCAAATCGTCATAATACCTCATCATAAATACCAGTTTCTGCTTTTCCGGCAGTGTTTGTATCGCTTTTTGCAACAGCAACTGAACTTCATCTGCCTCTACTGTGGCGTTTTCTGCTACCAGATTGACGAGGTGGTACTCAGGATCTTCATCCGTTCTGTTCATTCTCTTCAGTTTATTCAGCTGTTGCAGTGCTTCATTGGTAGCAATCCGATAAAGCCAGGTATATAGTTTACTTTCCTGCTTAAATTGATGAAAATTCTGGTATACTTTGATGAAGGTGTCCTGTAAAACATCCTGAGCCAAATCGTGATCCACAATCATTCTTCTGATATGCCAATACAATCTGCTTTGGTAGGTATCCATCAAAACCCGAAGCCCTTTTTCCTGACTTCGTTCTTCCTGCATCATTGCAATAATTTCAGCGTCGGTTATCTTCATACAGATGCTTCATTCTTTGGATGGACAATATAATTAAAAGTTAAAAATTACTACTCCAATTTTTAGTCCAAAGCGTGAAAACAGTATATTTGTCTCCATGAACATTGTTATTATCGGTTCTGGAAATGTTGCTTATCATCTGTCGAAAGCTTTTACTCAGCAGGATATCCCGATTTCTCAAATCTTCGGGAGAAATGACGAAAAACTTCAAGGAATTTCGGAAGAACTGGGCATTCCTTATTCCACGCATCAGCTAACGGAGGCAGATCTTTACCTCATTGCGGTGAGTGATCATGCTATTGAAGAAGTTTCAGAATTGATCAAGAATCCAGAAGCTTTGGTGGCTCATACCTCAGGATCGTTTCCGAGAGAAATGCTGAAAGGTTCATACCGAAAAGCTTGTTTTTATCCTTTACAAACCTTTTCGGTGCATCAGGATCTGGATTACCGGAAGATTCCTTTTTTTCTGGAAGCGGAAAATGAAAACGATTTGGATTTGCTAACAACCCTTGCAAGTTCCATTTCTGATAACGTGATGGAAAGTTCTTATGAAAAAAGGAAATACATTCATCTTAGTGCGGTTTTCGCCTGTAATTTCGTGAACCATCTTTTTGCCAGAGCACAGGAAATATCGGACTCTCAGGAGATCCCGTTCAGTTATTTTTTACCATTAATTCGCGAAACCGTAGATAAAATAAGTACTCTTCCGCCGAAAGATGCACAAACCGGGCCTGCTGTCAGAAATGATTTCAGGGTACTGCAGCTTCATGAAAAATTACTAAAGGGAACTCCACTTGAAATTTATAAAACTTTGAACCAGTCTATAAAAGAAATGTATGAGCTATAAAGAACGTTTGAAAAATATAAAAGCATTTGTATTCGATGTGGACGGTGTTTTTACTGACGGAAGCGTCTATCTTCTGCCGGAAGGAAACATGTGCCGTGTTATGAATGTTTTAGATGGTTATGCTGTGGTGAAAGCGGTAAAAAACCAATATCCGATTGCCGTGATTACAGGAGGAGATGATCCGGGCGTGAAGCACAGAATCCAGTATCTGGGCATTCAGGATTATTATCCCAAATCGGCTGACAAGCTGGTTGATTTTGAACTTTTTAAATCTAAATATAATTTGCGGAATGATGAAATTCTGATGATGGGAGATGATCTTCCCGATCTGGCGATGATGAGAATGGTGGCTATCGCTGCTTGTCCTGCGAATGCAGTTCCCGAAGTGAAGGCGATTTCGGATTACATTTCTCCCGTTTTTGGAGGCCATGGCGCGGTAAGAGATGCCATTGAACAGGTGATGAAAATACAGGGAAAATGGCATGAAGACAATACCCAGTCGGTTTAAAATCTCTTCTAAAAGAATGCTGATCTGATGAAACTTCTGCTTGCCTCCCAGTCGCCACGCCGTAAAGAACTCCTGCACCAGTTGGGATATGAATTTGAGACGGTATCGCTGAACTGCGAGGAAATATATCCCGAAGATATGGGTGCCGATGCTGTTGCCGGATATTTGTCTGCCTTGAAAGCGCAGTCGTTCCGGATTCCCCAAAACGATGAAGTGTTGCTGACCGCGGATACCATTGTTGCTTTGGATCATGAGATTTTAGGCAAACCTCAGGATGCCGAAGAAGCTTTTGAAATGCTGATGAAACTTTCCAGGAAAACACATCAGGTGTTCACGGGAATTACGGTTCGTACTGCACATGAGCAAAAAACAGCAACCGATGTCGCTGCGGTGAGTTTCAAAAATATTACTCCCGATGAAGCGCGCTGGTATATTGAACATTTCAAACCTTTCGACAAAGCCGGAAGTTATGGTATTCAGGAATGGCTGGGCATGGCAAAAGTTGAAAGAATTGAGGGAAGTTATTACACCATTATGGGCCTTCCCACTCATCTGGTTTACAGCCTGATCAACGAAATTCAGCTTCATTAATTCTTCGGAATCAAATTTTACTTATTTTTACACCAATAATTCACTGCTTTTTACAATAAAATGCAGATTATCATGTTATAATGAAGCAATGAAAAAAACGATATTCTCTCTTTTTCTGATCCTGTTCTTAGCTGCCTGTGCTACTAAAAAGCCGGAGAAGCGGTCCCGTTTCATGAAAGGGTTTTCCACGCAGTACAACACGCTTTTTAATGCTCAGGATGCACTGAACACGGAATTTGACGAAAGAACAAAAGCCCATAAAGACAACTTTTACGCTCCCTATATTCATCTTCTGACTTACGAAGAACAGCCCTTGGGCAGCGAAATCGGACAGGCTGCTGCTTTTTCGGAAACCGCAACTCCGGCCAGTAGAAATACCTTGTCACGATCTGCTGGCAACCTCCCTGCGATGCCAGGAGGAAATGACGGGATGAGCGATGCCAAAGGAGCTACAGCACTGGAAATTGCTGAAGCTAAAGCCCTGAAAGCAATTGACAAATATTCTGTAATTCGCGACGGACAGGAGAAAAACAACAGTATTTTTGATGCTTATATTACCCTCGCTCAGGCGAGAATTTATATGGGAAAACCTCTCGCTGCGCTAGATGCTTTGAATACCGTTTTCATTAAAATGAAAGATGACAAAAGGCTTCCCCTTGCCAAAATTTATCAGGGATTGGCCTATGCCAAAATGAAAGATTACTTTAAAGCCAATGCGATTTTCGCGGACTTAAAAAAAGAAAAACTTAAAAAAGATTATCAAAAACTGCTCAGCATTCATTATTCAGAAGCTCTACTGGAATCCGGAAATAAAGAGGCTGCCGTTGCAGAACTTGCCCATGCTTTTGAAGTGAATACTAATCGGAAAATGAAAAGCAGAATTGCTTTCCTCCGCGGTCAGATTCTTGCCGATTTGGGCAAAGGGCAACAGGCCAGAGAAAGTTTTGCCTCTGCATACAAGTACGCCAATGATTTTGAATTTGAAGTGAAGTCTCAAATTGAGATTGCGAAAACATACAACAGCAAAGATGACTACAGTGGTGCGAGAAAATACCTAGAAGACATCAGCAAAAAAGGAACTTATGCATCCCGAAAGAATGAATTTTATTACGCTTTGGGACTCATGGCCAACAAAGCCGGAAAGAAAACTGAAGCGCAGGATTTCTTCAGAAAATCGCTGGCTGAGAAAGTTTCTGACCCTCAAATCCGCGGACTCAATTATTTTGAAATCGGGAAAGGCTACCTGGAAGAAGACGACTACATCAAGGCCGGTGCCTACTACGATTCTGCCATTGCAGTCATGACGTATGAACCCACTAAAATTGCTCTTCAAAACCAATCCAGTAATATTAAAAAAATTGCGGCCAACTATTATCTGATAAAGAAAAATGACAGTATTCTTGCTCTTGCGAAAATGAGTGAAGGCGAGCGAATTGCGTATTTCAACAGCCATATTGAAAAAATGAAAGCCAAAGAAGATGCAGAAGAACGGGCGCGCATCCGGGAAGAAAGAAGCAAAGGATTTGACACCGGAGATTATTCAGCCAATTCGGTATTTGCGGGAAAATCTAATATGTTTCAGGATTTCACAGGAGGTTCCAAAGGGTTTTATTTTTCCAATACCTCTTCTGTTTCCCGTGGTTCTACAGAGTTTAAACAAACCTGGGGAAACCGTGCACTTTCTGATAATTGGCGGTATTCTGCCCGTATGGCCACTATGCAAGACCCTAAAAGTGCTGCTCTGGGCGTAGTTTCGACAGCTGACCCGCGCAGGTTTGAGCCAGATTTTTATATTGAAAAAATTCCCAGAGATGCCGCCACACTGGAGCTGTTGAAAAAGAGTAGAGACACGGCCACCTTAGGGATGGGAATGATGTATGACGACTTCTTCTCAGACACGCCATTGGCTACCCAAACGCTATACGATCTGGTGGATAACCAGCCGGAAGAAAAGGTAATGCTGCTCTCACTTTACGAAATATTTATCATGAATTATGAGAATAATCCAGCAGCGGCAGAACGTGCCAAACAAATATTGCTGAAGGATTATCCTTATACTTCGTATGCTGAATTTGCCCGCAACCCGCGCAACAAAAGTTTTGTGAAATCTGCACCCGAAGCCGAAAGAGCTTACAGAACCGCTTTTGCTTATTATGAAAATGAAAAGTTTACGGAAAGTCAGGCGATTATCCACGATGCATTACAACAGCACAAAAACGATGCATTAGTTCCGAAGTTTGCTTTGCTGAACGCCCTGAATGCCGGTAAACTGAGCGGAAAAGAAGTGATGATTCTACAGCTGGAACAAATCGCACTGAACTATGATAAAACTATGGAAGGAGAAAAGGCAAAAGAAATGTTGAACTGGCTAAAAAGCGATCTAAAGGTTCAAATGCGAGATGAAAAGGGGAATGTTATTCATAAAAATGCGGCACCGCCTGCTCCTGTGAAAAAGGCTGACGCACCTATCAATACTGCACCTTCCAATGTTCTTCAGAAACAGCAAAACGATGCTGCCAAAAAAGCGGAAGAAAGATCTTTAGAACAGGCTCAGGAAAATCCGCTCGCTCCGCCTACTTTACCGAAACAAAGAAAGTAACTAAAAAGAATACTTGGGAACGGCTCAAAGTCTGGAGCTGGGGAAAAACACGTCAGATAGTTTAAATATTCCTCAGACTAATCAAAGAAATGAGAACCACTATAATTTGCTTTTTCCTACTAGTCTTAACTTCGTGTAAAAAAGAAAAAACATTTTGAGAATGGAAATATCAAGTATGTAAATGTTTTTGATGGAGATATTTTCCCAACGGGAAGAAGCATATTATAAAATAAACCGACGAAGGTGGTTTCGCCGATTCCATTAAAATAAATATCCGTGAGGGAAAACCATCTTGGAAACGAGATTCTTTGAGCCAAGTAATTCTATCTTCAATCTACAGGCATATTAAAAAATATATCGGCGTAATTATATTAATATTTATATTTGCCAAATAACATTAAAACTTATAACAATGAAAAAATCGTTATTGTTACTCCTCATGCTCATAGGCGTTTCCGCGTTTTCTCAGGATATGATTACAAAACATACCGGCGAAGTCATCCCTGCAAAGGTAGTTCGTGTGAATGAATATACAGTGGTTTACAGTTATCCTAACGAAACTGTAGAAAATATAGAAAGTATCTATGCCATCGAAAAAATAGTTTTTTCGTCCGGAAGAGTTCAGCAACTTTCAGACAAAATTGTGGTTAATTCCAAAGACGATTGGGAAAAAGTCGTCATTCTGGAAGACAAAAGTTATATTGCGGGCCTGAAGAAGGGGAAAGAAATTAAAGGTAAAACCGGATTCATCAGTTTTCATACCGGAAATACAGCGGATAACAAAGCTACTAAGAAATTGAAAATGGAAGCTGCAGAAGGCGGCTATCCTTTCATCCTCTTAACTGCCGACAAAGACATCAATCAGAGCGGTGCAACCGGGCCAAGTTTCGGTGCTGTGCAAGCTATTCGGAAAGGAGTTACCTACAAATATTAGGTTTTTTAGTAACTAAAAAAGAGGTTTTTTAAAGCCTCTTTTCTTTTTGGGAAGTTTAGAGTTTTTGATGAATATAGAGAACGAAACAGCTTGGTGTATTTCGT
>JADMKO010000170.1:0-1105 GCA_015478785.1 Chryseobacterium sp.
AGAAATTTTTGTATTCATCTTGCTTTCCAGCTCTTTTTTGTAGGGAGCAATCACCTTTACAAATCCCGGATCTTCAGGAAGATTAGTGTTGATAGAAATATTTTCCTGAATATGAACTGCTGTCACAGGCCGAACTGTCCGGCATCCGAAAATAGCCAGCAATGCCAATACTGCGATTAAAAACTTTAATTTCATGACTGATGTTCCCATATTCCGTACAAATATAACATTTGATGCCCACTTTTCTTTTTTATTTTCATAAAAATTGTTGTCAGAAAAAATAGTATTTTTGAAGAATAAATTTTTAAAATGAATATACTAAAAGGAGTAGGGGTCGCATTGGTAACACCTTTTAATGAAGATCTTTCTGTGGATTTTGAATCTTTAACAAAACTTATTGATTTTAATATCGAAAACGGAACCAATTTCCTGGTGGTTTTGGGAACTACCGCAGAAGCTGCCACGCTTTCAGCCGAGGAAAAAAAGCAGGTTATTCAGCATGTAATTAAAATCAATAACCAACGTCTTCCGTTGGTGCTGGGAATTGGTGGCAATAATACATACGAGGTAAAAAGAGAAATCGAATCGGCAGATCTTTCGGCTTTTGAGGCCATACTTTCAGTGTCACCATATTATAATAAGCCCAATCAGGAAGGTTTATACAGACATTATCAGGTTTTGGCAGAAACCGGAAAGAAAATTATTATTTACAACGTGCCTTCGCGAACCGGACAGAATATTGAAGCCGCTACAACGCTGCGTCTTGCCAACGAATTCCCGAATTTATTTATGATCAAGGAAGCAGCTCCCAATATTTTGCAATATTTTGATATTATCCGGAAAAAACCCGCTCATTTTTCATTAGTTTCGGGTGATGATGAGTTTACACTTCCTGTCACCTTAGCTGGTGGAGATGGTGTAATTTCCGTTATTGGGCAGGCGTATCCTAAAGAATTTTCAGAGATGGTACAACTGGCTTTTCAAGGGAAAGTGAATGAAGCGTATCAGATTCATAACCGTTTGGTAGAAATCACACGCCTTATTTTTGCCGAAGGAAATCCCTGCGGAATAAAAGCGGTTCTGGCAGAAAAAGGAATTGTTAAAA
>JADMKO010000170.1:1115-10206 GCA_015478785.1 Chryseobacterium sp.
TAAAAACCACCTTCGTTTGCCTTTAATTCCTGCTTCGGAAGAGCTGCACGAGCGAATAAAAGAGGAAATGAAATCTATATAAAATGATAAGGCAAGGCATCAAACCTTGCTTTTTTTGTGAAATGAAAATAATAAAAGCGACAGAACGGGACATTCCTGACATCAGGAAAATTGCCGAGAAATCATGGAATGCTCATTATCCCGGGATTATTTCTGAAGAGCAGATTGCTTACATGCTGAATAAAATGTATTCCGAAGAAGAACTGAAAAGGCATTTCAATATGGAAAATTTTCAGTATTATTTTATTGAAAATCACGAGGGCAATAGAGTGGGAATCATGGGGTTTGAACTGCATTATGAACCTTTGACTACAAAACTTCACCGCATTTATTTGCTGAAAGAAAGTACAGGAAGTGGATATGGGAAAGCAGCACTCGATTTTCTGAAACGGATTGCTTCCCAGTCTGGTGACAGAAGAATTATTCTGACGGTGAACAAACGCAATCCGGCAAGATTCTTCTATGAAACTCAAGGATTTAAGGTGTATGATGAGGCGGTTTTCGATATTGGAAACCATTATGTGATGGATGATTTTCTGATGGAATTTCTGCTTTAAAAAGCGGCGGTGATAATTGTATAATAACAAAAAATAATTTTATAAAGAAGTTTTACTTTTTTAGTCGCAGATTTGTTTCATCATCAAAAACGAATAAAACATCAAATAAAATTTAGATTAATGGATACCGTAACTATTTTTGAAGATTATTTTATAAAACTCAACAAAAAGTTTGGAATTACAAAATTGAATTATAGCGAAGATTCATTGGATCTGGATGAAAAGTATATCCGAAATATGGTGTTCGCTTCAGATGATTTTAATGAAGAATACGAAGGACTTAAAAATAAATGCAGAAAAATATACAAAAGCCTAAAACGGGGATTTCTGCTGAAAATAAGGAAGGATATGAGCAATAATTATTTCATTACCATTATTTAAAAACAATTTTTTCATCATTATATTTTTTATCATTTGTGTGGTTTCCCGTGAGAGTTCTTGCGGGAAATTGCTGTGAGCAGGAATTGTCATAGCACTTTATTAAAAAAATATATTTATCTTTACCATACAATATAGCTTATAATCGATGAAAATTTACCTAAAATTTGACTTCAATACCATCTGCCGAAAAGTGTTGGAAGATCGCCTGAATGATAAAAATATAAAATACAGAATCCTGAGTTTTGGCGAAGTGGAATTTCTGGATCAGATATCAAAAGAAGAACAGAAAGCCCTTTTCAGTGAACTGAATGAGTACGGAATTGAGATCATTGAAAATCAAAAATCTGCGCTCGTTCAGAAAATAAAAGATACCATCGTGGACATGGTTTTTTCGGAAAGAGATGTGAATGTGAAAGCCTCCGTTTATCTGGCGGAAAAACTGAATCACAGTTATGGATACCTTTCCAATCTTTTCTCAGAGGTGACCTATACTTCTATCGAAAATTTTATTATCCTCCAGAAAATAGAACATTCCAAGCAACTCATTGTAAATGACAAGCTTACTCTTACGGAAATTGCATATCGGCTCAACTATTCCAGCGTTGCGCATCTGAGTACTCAGTTTAAAAACACAACAGGAATCACGCCTTCACAATTCCAGAAAATTATTTCCAAAAGAAGAGAAATAGCAAATAAAAAATAATATTGTGTAATGAATAAAGAATATATGCATATCATCCTGGCTGATGATGACGAGGACGACAGGCTTTTCTTCACCGATGCTTTTGAGGAACTGAAAATCAATACCAAAGTGAAGACCTACAACGACGGCGCTGAACTAATGGACTATCTGAACAGCGAGGATTCCATACTTCCCGAAATCCTTTTTCTGGACCTGAATATGCCGAAGAAAAACGGAATAGAATGCCTGCATGAAATCAAATCCAATCCCAGATTCGGGAATATCGCCATCGCTATATATTCTACTTCTTCTTCCGAAGAACATATTGAAGAAACCTTCGTGAACGGTGCCAATATTTATATCAAAAAGCCTAACGATTTTAATACATTAAAAAAAGTCCTGTCTGATGTAGTGACCATCAATTGGCAATATCAGACTTCCGGGCTGAATAAGGACAACTTCCTGCTCCGAATGTAAGGATGAAAAAAGTCCTTTTCGACAAATCATCTTTTTTACTCGCCGCTATTTTCGTCGTGGCGACAGCACTTTTATTTTTCTTAATGGTGCTCACATACAAACATTTAGATAAGCAAACGGAATCTGTGGAGTGGATGCAGGAATCCTATGAGATTTCAGCTAAATTGCAACATATTTTTTCGGATCTTAAAGATATTGAAACCGAAAGGAGAAACGTAATCCTGAGAGCCAATCACGAAGAAGCCCGAAAAATCATTAACGAAAAAATGATCGAAATTACTGCTCTGGAAAACTCGCTGAAGCAGAATTTTAAAAATTATCCGGTGCAGCAGGAAAATCTGCAAACCCTGGACATGATGATCCGGTACAAATACGGTATTGTCAATAAAACACTTTCTTCACTTTCCAGCCAGGAAGATATGGAAACCATGAAGGAATCGCTTTTGGCAGGGAAAAATGTGATGGCAAGCATTCAGGATAAAATAGGGGAGATGCTGGAAGAGGAAGAAATTCTTCTGAACCAAAGAAAAGATACCCTGATAGACATTCAAAAATCCACACCATTCTATCTTTTTATTATTTCTCTTTTTTCTCTGGGAATGCTGGTTTTCGCTTTTTATAAAATGAACAAAGATGTGAAAACCCAAAAAAGGAATAACGATGAGCTGAAACTGGCTTTGGACACTTCCCAACTGGCCGAAAAAGTAGGCGGTTACGGCATCTGGATTTACGATTATACCACGCAGGAATATTATTTTTCAGATAATGAATACCGGCTTCTGGGATACGAACCACAGGCTTTTCAGGCAGATCATGAAAAATTCTTCCAGCATATACATCCCGAAGATCGCAGAAGGGTAGACGCTAAATATCGTATCATGATAGAAACGGGAAGCATGACACCTTTCAGATATCGAATCATTACAAAGGACGGCGAATTGCGTCATTTTCAGATGGTTGGCGAATCGGTATTGTCGCCGTCCAGGGAACGAATATTATTGGGAATTACTACAGATGTCACCAGTGAAGTAGAAAATCAGCTAAAGTTGGAAGGCACGAACTGGATGCTGAGAGAGCGGAATAAAACCCTGAGCATTGCAAATGAAACCTTTGAAGAAGCAGAAAAAATTGGGTTTTTCGGGACTTGCCAATATCTTATTGATGAAGACCGGTTTATATTATCCGACAATTTGTTCAGGCTTTTCGGGCATGAACTGGACGATGAAGATCAGTTCTTAAAATCCTTCGAAGAAGATATTCATCCCAATGATCTGAAGATGGTGAAAACAAAGATTTCTTCTGTTTTTATTCAGAAAGAAATTACGTCGTTCGCTTTTAGAATTATCAGAAAAAACGACCGCAAGCTTCGGTATATTGATGTGAGCAGCAAGATAATACGTGACAAAGAAGCCGGGGATTATTATCTTTTCATCGCTCAGGATGCGACGGATGAAATTCTGGATAAACTCAGTATTAGAGAAAAAAATAGAATTCTGGAGGCCAACAACAAGGAACTTCAGGCTTTCAATTATGTAGCGAGCCACGACCTGCAGGAGCCGTTGCGTAAGATTGAAACTTTCATTTCGCGGCTTACGGATAAGGATTATGACAAACTTTCAGATTCTGGAAAACAATATCTGGAACGCATACAGCTTTCATCGGGCAGAATGAGGACGCTGATTAATGATCTTTTACAGTTCTCACGAACAACGAGAGCAGAGCAGAAATACGAAGTCTCCGACCTGAATTTGCTGATGAACAATGCGTTGGACGAACTCTATCATCCGTTGGAAGAAAAAGGCGCGCAATTGGAAATCAGCAACTTGCCTATTTTGAAAGTTGTGCCTTTTCAGATTCAGCAATTGTTTACTAATTTAATTTCCAATTCTTTGAAATACAGTAAAGAAGCTGTTAAGCCTCATATTAAAGTAGATTCCGAAAAGGTAAAATCGGCTACTGAAAAACTCCTTTCCAAAGCAGTTCCCGGCACTTATTATAAAATTACTTTTTCCGATAATGGTATCGGATTCGAACAGGAATATGCCGAGAAAATCTTTCAACTTTTCCACAGGCTGCATGGAAGGGGAGAATTCGAGGGAACTGGTATCGGGCTTGCCATTTGCAAAAAAATTGTGGAAAACCACAAAGGCTACATCTGCGCAAAAGGAACTCCGGGCGAAGGTTCCGTTTTCACCATTTATTTTCCTGAAGAAACCAAGGCTTTCTCCTAATCAATGCTGTATCGGTGCTAATTCTGAAAAATAACATCTGAATTCTGTAATAGCCCATAAGCAACCTTTTTTGATATTTGTATCGTTGTTTTGAATGCTAAGACACCATTCAAAACAGAAAATGATGAATATAAAAGCAATAAATATTGCAATGGAAAAGATATTACTAATGAAATATAATATTTTCTACATTCTGTCAGTAATATTATTTATAAGTTGGGTTGTAGGCTATATAATATTTGATGTAGGGGGCATGTTCCATTTCGCATTTCTTTTGGCAGTAATTATCCTTCTTTTAAAACTGATCCGGGATCATACACGATAACACCAATACATTATATTATGAAAAATTTTAATTTAATTTCAAAAGCGCAGTTAGCGTTGTACTCTCTTTTTCTGTCTGTGCTGACATTCGCACAGGACACTTCTCCTGATCTGGATGTTGATGTAGATATTGACAAACCTGGCAGCATGGACGGTGATTGGATGTCTAATCCGTTGGTTTGGGTTATTGGTGCTTTGGTTTTTATTCTGATCATTGCATTGGTTGCAAGAGGAGGAAGAAGCAGAGAGTAATTAAAATGAATTTATTAAGCCGTTTTGCATTTTGTTAAGCGGCTTTTTTCATTTCCAAAAGTCAACTTGCTTGAACAAATTAATTCGTGTTGAGATGAGAAGGCTCTTTTACGAAATTTTTCCCCATTTATTTTTTCCTTTGTAGTTTTTGGTGTAATAGTTTTTCATCATTTCATGGTCGGGATGGTTCAGGAAAGGATCTTTCGACAGAATTTTTTCTACGATTTCTTTGGAAACTTTGATGATTTCGATGTCCTGCAGAAGATCCAGTCTTTTGAAATCCACCACGCCACTCTGTTGTGTTCCCAGAATATCACCTGGTCCGCGCAATTCCATATCCACTTCAGAAATTTTAAATCCATCGTTGGTTTCACACATGGTTTTGATTCTTTTCCGTCCTTCATTCGTCAGTTTATCAGAAGTCATCAGAATACAATAACTCTGTTCCGCACCGCGACCCACTCTTCCCCGAAGTTGATGAAGTTGCGAAAGGCCGAAACGCTCGGCGCTTTCAATAATCATTACCGAGGCATTCGGTACATTGACGCCGACTTCTATTACCGTAGTTGCCACTAAAATATCAACAGCTCCGGAAGCAAATTGCTGCATGGCTATTTCTTTTTCTGCGGGTAACATTTTTCCGTGAAGCATACTGACGGTATTTCCGCTGAAATATTGAGAAATATGAGCGAATCCTTCCGTAAGATTTTTATAATCCAGCGTTTCACTTTCTTCGATCAACGGATAAACGAAGTAAATCTGTCTTCCTTTTTTTATTTCGTCCCGACAGAAGTTATAAACAAAAATCCGGTCTTTTTCTCTGCGGTGTGCCGTGATGATGGCTTTTCTTCCGACAGGTAATTCATCGATTACAGAAACATCCAGATCCGAATAAAAACTCATGGCCAAAGTTCTGGGAATAGGCGTCGCCGTCATAATTAAAACATGAGGCGGAATTTTATTTTTTATCCATAATCTGGCACGTTGCGCAACACCGAAACGATGCTGTTCATCAATAATGGCAAGTCCCAGATTTTTAAACTGAACGGTTTCTTCCACAATAGCATGAGTGCCAATTAACAAAGATAATTCTCCGCTCATCAGGCCTTCATGAATGGTTTTTCTTTCAGAAGTTTTTGTAGAACCGGTCAACAGTTTTACCTGAATATCCGTGTTTTCAAGAAGTTTGGAAATTCCATGATAATGCTGTTGCGCAAGAATTTCGGTAGGTGCCATAATACAAGCCTGAAAGCCGTTATCCATCGCAATCAACATGGAAAGAAGTGCGACCATGGTTTTTCCTGAACCTACATCGCCCTGCAACAGCCGGTTCATTTGAACGGGCCGTTTCATGTCATTTCTGATTTCTTTTAAAACCTTTTTTTGGGCGTTGGTAAGCTCAAAAGGAAGGTGGTTTTCGTAAAAATTATTGAAATATTCACCCACCATCGGAAAAGGATTTCCAATATTGTGAGACTGATGGTGTTGTTTTTTCAATCCATATCCCATTTGAAAGAAAAAAGCTTCTTCAAATTTTAATCTTCGGTCTGCATGCTGCAAATGTTTGAAGTTTTTGGGAAAATGAATATTGAGGTAAGCGCTGCGCCGGGACATCAGTTTCAGGGATTTCCTTAAGTCGTCAGGAAGGTTTTCATGAAGAAGATTCGGGATTTCCAGACAGATATTTCTCAGTACTGAATTGAAGAATTTCTGATTGAGGCCTCTTTTCGTGAGTTTTTCGGACCCGGGATAAATGGGTTTTAGCCGGTCATCTTTTTCTTTTTTTTCTTCAATTTCGATTTCCGGATGTGGCATCGAAAACTGATTATTGAACAGATTCACTTTCCCGAAAATATAAAGTCCACGGTTCACGGGAAGCTGTTCCTTCATCCATTGTGAATATTGAAACCAAATAAGTTCTATGACTCCCGTTTCGTCCTGAAATTTGGCTGTAAGTCTTTTGCCGCGGCCGGTTCCGGTTTCCTGAAAGTGGGTTATTTTACCTTTCAACTGAATGTCGGGCATGTTTTCTTTCAGGTCTTTTATTTGATACGTTTTGCTTTTGTCCAGATAGCGAATCGGAAAAAAGTTCAGAAAATCTTCTACTGTCGCAATCCCGAATACCGCCTTGATCAGCTTTGCGCGTTCCGGCCCGATGCTTTTCAGAAATTCTATGGGAGTTTCAATAGTCAATGTAGGTTGAAATTTTATTCGAATTTCGTGAAAATAAAAAAGACTTCCAAAAAAACAGGAAGCCCTGGAAATTAATCCTTAATTTTTGATTGGAATTTTTTCTGATAATTCTCCCATTCTTCCCGTGTCTTTATTTTCAGATGTTCATTTTCAGCGAAAAAAGGGAGGTAAGGTTCCAGTTCTTTCGCCGTAAGTGCGCCCTGAAGCAACGTAATAGGATTAGTGTTTTCATCCAGAAATATAATGCTGGGAACTGCATTCACGTTCATGTATTTTGTGAAGTCATGCAAAGAATTTCTATTTTTCCGGTTCACAGCATCTGAATTTTCAAAAGTTCTTCCGTAGAGCGTGATTGGTTTTTTACCTTCAGCGTCAAATTTTACGGCGTAGTAATTTTCATTCAGATATTTGGCAATTACGGGATGGTTGTAGGTGTTTTTCTCCATAATTTTACACGGGCCACACCAATCAGCATAAAAATCAATAAGAATTTTTTTAGGCTGAATTTTCTGAGCTTCCACAGCTTCTTCCAGCGTGTACCATTTTAGTTGTGCATATCCCGAGGTAATATAGAAAAGAGAAAAGAGAATGAGTAATTTTTTCATTATGATTTGGATGCTTATTTTGCAGTAAAGTTAAAGGTTTAACGGACGTCCTGCATTAGTTTTTTCACTAAGGGTGAGATTAGCATTAATATTATTCCCGCAACGATGGCGTAAATGGCCAGTTGTTTATAACCTTCCGCATAGCTGATGAGTGCTTCCAGATTGGATGTTCCCGACTTTGTAGTCGCCATATTGGCACCGATAATCCCTGCAACATACTGTCCGTAAGCAGAAGCCAAAAACCACAAACCCATCATCATTCCCTGAAGGTTTTTAGTGGAAAGTTTTGTCATAATGGATAAACCGATTGGAGAAAGGCATAATTCCCCGAAAGTAATGACGAGTAAAGCAATGGTGAAAAACCGCAGAGAAGTGATTCCTTCAGCATTGGCGAAAAATTTAGTAGCAAATAAAGTATAATAACCCAAACCTAGAAAGACGAAACCTAACCCGAATTTAATAATGGTATTAGGTTCGAGTTTTCTCTTGCTCAGCCAAATCCATAATAATCCTAAAAGCGGAGCCAGAAAGATGATAAAAAATGCACCTCCGGAATTATTAACACCATTTGGATCTAAGCCTAATAAATCTTTGTTCAGGTTTTTTGCCGCGAAAATACTCAGCGATCCGCCACTCTGTTCATATATGCCCCAAAACAGGATAGAAAACAAAATGAAAATTAACGCTGCCCACAGTTTTTTGCGTTGTTCGGGAGTCACTTTTGACATTTCATAAAACAGATAAATCAGCGTTAGCGGCCCAATGGTGTACATGAAATAGTCGGTATATTCTGTTTTTGCAACCATGATCATGATCAGCGGAATGAAAATGAGGGAGAGCACATAAACACCGTATTCTTTCCATTTCGGAATGATGGCGGATTGGATATCGGAAAGTGGATGTCCTGGCTGAAGGCCAATTGTTCCGAGCGTTTTCTGGGTGAATACAAAATTAATCAAACTGATCACCATAACGATTGCCGCCAAACCAAAGGCGACGTTCCAACGGATTCCTGCGGGAATTATTTCGCCGAAAAGCTCTCCTTTTCCGATTGCGATGCATAAATATCCGCCCAATAATGCGCCTAAATTAATTCCGGCATAAAAAAGCGAAAAACCAGCATCTGCTCTCGAGTCGTTCGGTTTGTAAAGTTGGCCCACCATGGAAGAAATATTCGGTTTGAAAAAGCCTGTTCCCACCACGGTAAATGCAATTCCGAGGAAAAAAAACTTGTGAGGATCAGTCGCAAGAATTAAACTTCCGACAATCATTAACAGTCCTCCCCAAAAAAGGGATTTTCTGAAACCAAGGATTTTATCGGCAAAAAGA
>JADMKO010000171.1 GCA_015478785.1 Chryseobacterium sp.
AGTGTGAGCATAGAATCAAAAACCATCTCAGAAACGTTTTTGCTGTCCTGAGTTTTATTTTCTTTAAGGAAAACCCGGTATTGCTCCAATCGTGTGCTTTTTAATTTTTTACTTTGACTGTCATAAACATACGTGATGAGACCATCGGCATACACATTCAAGTTTTTATTAAGGTTTAGATATGAATTAAAAAAACCTTTGACATAGATGTATTTACTTTTGGAATTCTTGGTAACGATGACTTCTTCAATTTCAACGATTCTATCATTGAGGAGTATTTCTTTCTTTTGTAAATCTTCCTGAGTGAGGGTACCGATTCTATAGTTTTCATGTACGAGAGAAAATTGTTTCTCGTTCTTGCTCAAATTATCAAGCTCTATTTGGCCTTCAATATCAGAAATAACGATGAGTTTTCCCCCATCATTAAAAACATGGACTTGTGACAGAGCGTTTCCTGTATTTTGAGATACAAATTTTATTTTTTGCGCTGAAATAGTGATGGCACAAAACAGAAAAACGAAAATAAATAAATTGGTTTTCATGAAAAAAGACTAATTAGTTTTGCTAATCAGTCTTTTAATCTTATGGTTTGTTACAGATATTAGAATGGATATTCGAATATCTTGGATTCTTTCAGATAAGGATTTCCTTCAGGAATTAACTTCAGTTTAGCGAGTGTCATAAGGGTTGTGAGCATGAACAATCCTGAAATGAAAAGGATAGATCCTACTGTGAGCAATAATACTTCCGGAGTTCTCCAGTATGGTCCTACGGTTCCCGGCATCACCATATTGAAATAATCCCAAAGGTGTCCAAAAATCACTATGAAAGCCATCGCGGTTACTACCTTATAATTTCTCTTGATGCTGGAGCTTACCATTACCAATAACGGAATCACAAAGTTAGGAATTAACATTGGCAAAAATGATTCCTCATAATGTTCAAACCTTCCGAAAAAATAATTGGCTTCTTCCGGTACGTTGGCATACCAATACAACATAAATTGAGCAAACCAGGTATAGGTCCAAAGCATACTGGATGCGAAAAGGTATTTTGCAAGGTCGTGCAAGTGATTGTCATTGAACTGAGGAAGGAATCCGTTTTTCTTCAGATACACACTTAGGATAATAACTACAGCAATAGCACTTGCCAGACAACTCACCATTGAATACCAGATATACATGGTAGAATACCAGTGAGAGTCGATAGACATCAGCCAATCCCAAGCCCAGGATGCAGAAGCAAGAGAGAAAAATGCGATATATCCGATAGACCATCTGTACAGATATTGATATTCTCTCGGAGATTTTGTAACATCCACTTTCTTACTTTGTGCTCTTAGTTTCCATGCGAAGAAGGAAGCTCCCACTACGTAAAGGATGTTTCTGAAAACATAGAAAGGAATATTCAGAAATTTACTTTTTTCATAAAGAATGACATCGAAATCCTCATGATCAGGGTTAATGACGTTTGGATCCATCCAATGGAACAAGTGTCCGTTATGCGTCACATTCAGCACCATGATAATAAGAACTACGGCACCACCCCATGGAATGAAACCTCCGATAGCTTCCATTACTCTGGAGATAATTACCGGCCATCCGGCGTGTGCTGCATGTTGGATGCTGTAAAAAAACATCACTGCACAGGCTACTCCAAAGAAGAATACGGATACAAAATGAAGCGTAGCCAACGGTTGATTATGAACCTGATGTTTAGCATGTTTCAGATGCGCTTCGTGATCCTGCGGGCCAACTAACTGGCTGGAATGGGTAGGATTGTTATGCCCTGATGCATTCACCGCTTCCATCATGTGTTCAATCTTAGTGTCGTCAATCGCATGGTTCATGAAATATCCCACACCAAAAAGAACAAGCCCTGCAACAAGTAGAATTATAGAAACTAATCTTAATTTAGGTGAAAAACTATACATTTTAAATTCTTTTTATTAATTGGTTGCTGTAGAATCTGTGGGTGCGACGTTGCCTGCAGGTGCAGCGGGAACAGATGATGAGGATCCTCCTCCGGCAGAAACACCACCTTTGAAAGCATTCATCACGTACATTGCTACTCTCCAACGGTCTCCGGGAGTCAGTTGCCCTGCATAAGATCCCATTGCATTTCTACCGTGAGTGAGCACATAATGTACAGATCCTACGGTTATTTCTCTGTCTGCAAACTTCGGAACGCCAAGATAAGCACCGGTTACTACGATAGATCCTTGCCCATCTCCGCCAGTTCCATGGCAATTGGCGCAGGTTCTATCATACAATATTTGTCCTCTTTCCACATCTTTGGTAAGATTCGTCGCATTCAGAGGTGCAGAAGTGATACCTTTAGAAGCATCATAACCACTGTTATATTCTTCCATGGTCATTCTGCCCACCATATTACTTTCTACAATTCCGTCCAGGTTATGTGCTACGGTTCCGTCTACCGGAATTAATCCAGTTGCTCCATTATTTTTAACGAATGCCGGAATTTCATTTTCGTGCTTGGAATAAGCGTCTTCAGCTTTCTGAAGCGGATCATAAGCTACCGGAAAATACATATCCGGAAAATATACTAACGGCGGATTATCTTTAGGGCCGCAGGAATTTAATACAACGGTAGCCAAACCAAAGATTGCTGTTATTTTTAAAATACTTCTTTTCATGTTAAGCCTCTTTTACAGTTATTTCTTCAACTCCTGTATCAATCAAAATCTGCTTGATGGTATCCACATCTTCCGAAACAAACTCCATCAGAAACTTATCATCTGTGGTTCTTGGATCCGGATTTTGAGGTGGAGCCATAGGATACATTTTGTTTCTTACCAAAAATGTAAGAGACATCATGTGAGCAGCACAAAATACCATTAATTCAAACATCGGAACTACGAACGCCGGCATATTTTCTGCCCAGGTAAAGGCAGGTTTTCCGCCGATGTTCATTGGCCAGTCATGGTTCATAGTGTACCAAGTGAGTAAACTTCCGACAAGGACACCGTAAACAGCATAAATAAAAGCTGCATCGGAGAGTCTTGTTTTTCTCAGCCCTAAAGCTTTATCAAGACCATGAACCGGGAATGGTGTATATACTTCGTGAATTTTAACTCCGTTTTCATTACACATTTTTACGGCATGCATCAAATCATCATCATCCGCATAAATTCCATATATTCTTTTAGTGGTGCTCATCTTCTTCTTTTGCTTTATAAGTTTCACCTGAAATTTTCAAAATACTCTTCAATTCAGCCTGCGCAATAACAGGGAATGTTCTGGCATACAAGAGGAATAATACTGAGAAGAATCCTATGGTTCCTAAAAACACGCCAACATCGATAACGGATGGCATAAACATCGTCCAGGAACTTGGCAGATAATCTCGGGAAATATTAATAACGATAATATCAAATCTTTCGAACCACATCCCGATATTAATAATCAATGCGATAATAAAGGTTGCGATAATATTCGTCCGTACCTTTTTGAACCAGAATAATGCAGGGATGACCAGGTTACAGATAATCAATGCCCAGAATGCCCACCAGTAAGGCCCTGTAGCTGCTCCCGGCGATAGATATACAAAGTCTTCATATCGTGAACCGGAGTACCAGGCGATGAAATATTCACAAGCGTAGGCTACGGTTACCATTCCACCCGTTACGATAATAACGATGTTCATGATTTCAATATGATACAAAGTAATATAATCTTCCAGATGTGCTACTTTTCTTGCAACAAGAAGAAGGGTTTGTACCATGGCAAATCCCGAGAAAATTGCACCGGCCACAAAGTAAGGCGGATAGATGGTAGAGTGCCAACCTTTGATAACCGACGTTGCAAAGTCAAAGGATACTGTGGTGTGTACGGAGAATACAAGCGGAGTTGCCAAACCTGCAAGAACCAAAGTAAGTTCTTCAAATCTTTGCCAGTGTTTTGCCTGTCCTCCCCATCCGAAAGATAGTAAAGTATAGATTTTCTTGGTCCAGGGAGTTTTCGCTCTGTCACGAATCATAGCAAAGTCAGGAATTAATCCCATAAACCAGAATACGGTGGATACCGAGAAATAAGTAGAAATTGCAAATACGTCCCAAAGAAGAGGTGAGTTAAAGTTCGTCCAGAGAGAGCCATATTGGTTTGGAATCGGGAAAACCCAATATCCTACCCAAACTCTACCCATGTGAATCACTGGGAAAATCGCTGCCTGAACAACCGCAAAGATGGTCATCGCTTCTGCAGAACGGTTTACGGACATCCTCCATCGCTGTCTAAATAATAATAATACTGCGGAAATCAGTGTACCGGCGTGGCCAATACCTACCCACCAAACGAAATTGGTGATATCCCATCCCCAGTTATTGGTTCTGTTCAAACCCCATGCTCCAATACCGGTACCGATAGTGTAAGCGATGCAGCCGAATCCATAGATGAAAAGAACAAGTGCAGCGTAGAAAGAAATCCACCATAGTTTTCCTGCTCTTTCCTCGATAGGTCTTGCGATATCTACTGTGATATCATGATAGGTTTTGTGACCAATAATTAAAGGTTCCCGAATCGGGGCTTCGTAATGTGACATTTTTTACCTTATTATTATTTATACTTTGTTTTCTTCTTTTCTGTTTCTCACCTTCACATGATAGAACACATTAGGTTTGGTGCCGATTTCCTCCAGAAGCGTATATCTTCTGTTGCTGTTATAGAGTTTCCGGACTTTCGAAGATTGATCATTCATGTCACCAAACTGTAAAGCTCCTGTAGCACAAGCTGCTGAACAAGCCGTTTTGAATTCTCCGTCTTTTACTTTTCTGCCTTCTTTCTTAGCCTGAAGAATAGTTTCCTGAGTCATCTGGATACAAAGCGAACATTTTTCCATAACCCCTCTTGTACGAACTACTACATCAGGATTCAGCACCATTCGGCCCAGATCATTGTTCATATTGAAATCGAACTTATCATTCTGAGCATAATTGAACCAGTTGAATCTTCTTACTTTATACGGACAGTTGTTCGCACAATATCTTGTACCTACACATCTGTTATACGCCATCTGGTTTTGTCCCTGCTTACCATGAGATGTAGCCGCAACCGGACATACCGTTTCACAAGGAGCATGGTTACAGTGCTGACACATGACAGGCTGGAAGATTACATCAGGATTCTTTGCCGGATCAATCAAAATATCATAAACCTGAGGTACATTTAATCCTCTTTCTACCTGCTCTTGTGGATGAATCGTCTCTCTGGAAGAATAGTAGCGGTCAATTCTTAACCAATACATATCTCTTGACATTCTGATTTCTTCTTTACCGACTACAGGAACGTTGTTCTCAGCCTGACAGGCAATAATACAAGCTCCACAACCGGTACAAGCGTTCAAATCTACAGACAGGTTGAAATGTGGCCCGTCGGTATCGTCAAATTCATCCCAAAGCGAGATTTTTCCTGCGGGTAAAGAACCATTGTAAGTATGATATTCCAACGGTTTATTCCAACCTTTTAATTTATCATCAAAAGGAATATTAATAAAATCTTCTAAAGGTACTTCGCGGGCAATTTCATAACGGCCCATCAGCGTATTCTGAAGCTGAATTCCTGCAAACTCGTGAGTTCCCGAAACTTTTTCGATACTCACATTGGAAAGCGCAGTATTCACACCATCAAATAACGGATAAGCGTTAATTCCTGTTGCGGCAACCTTTCCTGAATCTTTTTTTCCATACCCCAACGCCAGCCCGAAAGAACCATCGGCTTGCCCTGGTTGTACGAATATCGGAACGTCTTTGATGGTTGTTCCGTTTACAGTAATATTCACGATGGAACCGTTCAGCTGCATTCTGCCGTTCAGATCATTGTCTAACCCTAAGTTTTTGGCATCTTCAGGAGAAACGGTAAGATAATTGTCCCAGGCAAGTCTTGAAATAGGATCCGGAAGTTCCTGTAACCAAGGGTTATTGGCTTGGGTTCCGTCTCCAATAGATGTTTTGGTATAAAGAACAAGTTCCAAATCTGAAGCTTTAAATCTTCCCAATTCTGCAACAGCCTGTGCCGCATTTCCGCCGGCATAAGATAAGTTAGTAGCTTCTGTTGCAACGGCATTCAATCCGTTGTATAATGCCTGGTTGAAACCGGTTCCGCCTAAAATTCCTGTCGCATTTGCTTTCAGGTATTCGTAATAGTTATTCGAAGGACTGTTTTTTCCGTTGATCCAAACCAACAGCGATTCCTCGATCTGTCTGGATTTATAAATCTTTTGAATCGTAGGCTGCATCAGAGCATATACGCCGGATTGTGGCGTAATATCTCCCCAGCTTTCCATCCAGTTGGCCACTGGAATCACTGCTTTTGCGGCTTTATAAATTTCATTTTTCTTATCTGCAACAGCTACCACAGCAGTCACTTTGCTTAATGCTGCTTTGAAAGCTTCACCTTTATTGGATGAATAGATCGGATCAACATTGTTGGTGATCAATACACCTACCTGTCCGGCATTCATCCAGCTCAGGAATTCCTGATATCTGGCATGATCATATTCTTTCAGAAGATTCGTTCTTCCTGTAAAAGCTGTAGATCCTAATTTTTGATTAATTAAATGTGCAAGAACATGTGCAGCTTTGGAACCGTCTGCGAATACAACCGCATTGCTTCCTTTCGCTTGGAGTTCTTTCACAATAGCGGCAGCAACAGCATTAGAAGTTCCGCCACCATTCAGTGCGTTGTAAACTTCTATCAAAGTTTTATTTACTTCGCTTGGTTTCTGCGGAATTCTTGTGTCTGCATTGGCTCCGGTAAGCGTCATATTGGATTCTACCTGAATATGTCTCAGCATCGTTGCACCGGGTGCTTTGCCCAAAGCATACGAAGTTTCTAAACCACCGCCATTGTAATCTCCTAAGAAATCAGCCTGAAATGAAACAACCAGTTGGGTTTTGCTTAAATCATAAACGGGAAGTGCTCTCTGGCCGAATACCTCCTGAGCAGCTTCCAAAGCCGCAGTGTAAGGATACGCATCATACGTAACCAGTTCTGCGGAAGGATATTTTGCTTTGAAATCAGCAAATAATTTTTTGAAAGTTGGAGAAGCGAAAGAATGGGAAAGAAGAACAATCCTTTTCCCTGAGTTCTGAGCAGTAGTCAGCGCATTCAGCACATAATCATCTACTTTGTCAAAAGTTTCATCCTTGCCATTCAGCTTAGGTTGTTTAATTTTATCATTGTCGTACAGAGAAAGTACGCTCGCTTGTGCTCTTGCACTGGTTTTACCAAGTTCTCCTGCAGCAGGATTTGGTTCTATTTTAATAGGCCTTCCTTCTCTTGTTTTTACTAAAACACTGGCAAAATCAAACCCGTCAAAATAAGTAGTCGCATAATAATTGGGAACTCCGGGAATGATGCTGTGGGGTTTCACCACATACGGAATTGTTTTAATAACCGGTGCTTCACAAGCTGCTAAGGTAACAGCAGCTGTAGAAAAACCTAACAGTTTCAGGAAATCTCTTCTGGAAGTTCCTCCGTTTTCCTGATTTTCATCTGCCAGAATCTCATCCACCGGAATTTCATTCTGAAACTCTTTCTGAGCCAGCTTTTGTGTCAAAGCCGGATCTTTAAGCTCATGAATACTTCTGAATTGTATTTTGTTTGAAGCCATTTATACTTCGAATTTTTTAGTTATTAATAATGACATTTACCACACTCAAGCCCTCCGATTGCATCCACTGTAATTTTTCCTTCTTTCGATGGATACTGTTGTTTCAGTTTCTCGTGCAAGTTCTGGAAGTATTCCTTATTATATGTATTGTTCATATCTACTTCTGTCGTTCTGTGACATTCGATACACCAACCCATAGTAAAATCATTCGCCATGGTAACCACATTCATGGTATCAACAGCTCCGTGACAGGCTTTACAAACTACGTCAATTTTGTTGTTGGGGTTTTTCTTATTGTGTGAGCTGATAATGGCCTGTTCACCAGCTACCACGTGCTGGGCGTGATTAAAGTAAACAAAATCCGGCATGTTGTGGATTCTCACCCATTCTACAGGTTCCGTTTTACCGGTGTATTGCTGTGATGCAGGATCCCAGCCTGTAGCTTTATAGATCTTCTGAATTTCAGCATCATAGAACGCCTTGTCTCTTCCTGGCTCAAAATAAGATCCGTTGTATTCAGAGATATTTCTGTGACAGTTCATACATACGTTCATGGAAGGAATTTCAGAAACCTTACCGTATTTTGCTGAAGAGTGACACATCTGACAGTCGATTTTATTATCGCCGGCATGTATTTTATGAGAGAAGTGAATCGGCTGTTCGGGCTGATAACCTTTGTAAACACCAATCCACATCAGCCAGTTCCAGAATCCATAGAATGCGAGAAGCCCAAGGATTCCCAATGCTATTTTTCCTATATAGTTGTATTTCTGATAAAGTTCGCTGAAAGAAGCGACTCTGGTTTCGTTCAATCCGGAAAGCTCTTCTGTTTGCTGAAGTTTTACCAACTGTCTCAGTTTCAACAAAAGCCAAATTAAAAGACCTCCGATTACCAGTAGGGAAATAAGAATAATTGTTGAATTGATTCTGTCTGCTCTGGCACTCTCCAAATCCGCTACTGTGGTTTGACCTGCATCAGCACCTGTTGCCGCAGCCGCTGCTGTTTCTGCTACTGGAGGATTGGTCGTATATTCTAAAATATCATCTATATCCTGATCCGACAGATTCGGAAAAGTGTTCATCGGGGCTTTATTGAACTTCTCGAATACCTCATTCGCATAGGCATCGCCTGAACTTCGCAGGGCTTCGTTATCTTTAATCCATTGATGAAGCCAATCGATGTCCAGATTTTGTTCAGTTTTCAGCCTTTCTACAACACCTCCAAGTGCTGGCCCCACCATTTGCTTGTCCAAAGCGTGGCAGGCGGCACAATTCGCCTTAAAGAGTTCTTCGCCCTTTTTAGCATCGCCCTGTGCATAAACAGAAGCACCTGTTGAAAGCAATAATGCAAACGCTAACAACCCTTTTTTGTAATGCTTTTTCCAACTAATCATTTAAATAAACTTGTGTTAGTACTAATTCCTATAATTCAGAGAATATAATCAGTCCCGCAAAAATAAGACTTTTAACACAATCTTAACGGCGCATTCCAGATACCTGTAGCCTTTTAACTTAATTTATAATTATTCTAAATAATAGATTTGGAATAATTTTTTCTTTAGTCTAAATTTGCCATAAATTACTTTTTAATGAAAAACACGTTGTTAGCACTATTCTTTCTCATCAGTTGTTCTTTTTATTATACTGATGCGCAGCAAATTGTGAAAACTGATACTTTATCCGGAACAAAGCTGACGCTTTCAATGGACAATAGAATTGATAAAGCAATGAGCGAACTGGAAGAATGCTCCAGAGAAATCGTATCTGAATCAGCCGGCACCAGAATTCTCGTGCCTTCAAGAGAGCTGAGTACCGCAGAAATTTGTAGAAGAAATCCGCGCATACAAGGGTTTAAAATACAAATCAACGTCGTGAAAAGCAATGCCGAAGCCAATGAAGTTAAAACAGAATTCCGAAGAAAATTTCCTCAGCTAAAGGTATTAACAGATGCTTCCTTAAGGCCGAATTACAAATTATTGGCAGGAAGTTATTTCACCAGACAAAGCGCGGCGGCAGATTTATCCAGAATAAGACAGCATTTCCCCACTGCAGTTGCGGTTCCGTATAGTATTTTTTGTGTAGAAGGTAAGTAGATTCTATAGAAATAAACCTGATGTTATCGGTAAAATCTCTCAAGGAAAATAAAAAACTCCTGCATCCTGAAAATATTATTCAGCAGTAGATACACCATCGCTATCGAAAGAATGCCGTAAAGTATTGAAATCACCTTTGCAGAATCCCTGTAACTGTAGAAAAGCCAACCCAGCATCATAGGAACAACGAATATAAAATGCCCTCCATATATATAAGAGGTGTGAAGCCCGAACTTCAGCACACAATGGATCAAAACATCCACAAAAAAGGAAATCATCACCATCTGAACCCATCGGTTTCTGAAGTTTTTTACATAAGACCACAGCATCAAGACCAGTATTAATCCAACAAAAATATAAGGAAACACACTACTGTAAGTATCCATGAACAGGGCTTTATATTCAAAACCTTTTTTGTTGTGATAATCCCGCAGTACAAAACCCGGGA
>JADMKO010000172.1 GCA_015478785.1 Chryseobacterium sp.
GCGGAGTATTTGTATCTTTAATTACGATTCTCATGTTTAATTTGAGTTTTCATGGTTATTAGTTTTTACCCAGCTTCGGCTGGGTTTTTTTATGCCTTCAAACAAAAAACCGCACTTTTAAAAGTGCGGCAATTACTTTTATTTGATTGAATATCAATTGGCTACATCACTGATGAATTTAATCCGCAGCATGCGCAGTTCTTCATCACTCAGTTCGTCTCCAAATTCGGAAGTCAGTACCTTCATGCTGTCGCTGTCGCTTTCATTCATAAACTCCATGAAACCTTCCACAATATCTTCGTCGAAATATTCTTCTATATAATAGTTGATGTTCAGTTTGGTTCCCTGATACACGATCGCTTCCATTTCCTTCAGCAGTTCGGTCATGGTTAGATTTTTGGCTCTGGCGATATCTTCCAAATCAATTTTTTTATCGGTACTCTGGATGATAAATACTTTGTGTGAAGATTTATTGGCCACCTGCTTCATCACCATATCGCGGGTTCGCTGTATGTCATTTTCAGCGACATATTGTGCGATATATTCAGCAAACTCTTTTCCGAATTTCTTCGCTTTTCCTTCTCCGACACCGTAAATCTTGGCCATTTCCTCAATGGTGGTCGGGTATTGAACGGTCATATCTTCCAAGCTTGGATCCATGAAAACAGCGAAAGAAGGCACGCCGTGTTTTTTTCCTACTTTCCGGGTCAGTTCTTTCAGGTGTTTGAAGAGGGTTTCATCCAGTCCGCCGGAACTTTTGGTTTCCGTTTTTTCCAAAAGGGATTTCATAAGTTCCAAATCATACTCCCGGTCTTCTGCGATGAAGAAAGGTTCATTATAAATTCCATCCAAAAGCAAATGTCCTTTCTCAGAAATCTTCAGAATACCGTAGGTTTCGATATCCTTAGTAAGAAATTCCTGCACGGTAGCCTGGCGTATAATGGATTTCCAGTAATTATCGCTTTTCCCCTTTCCTGTTCCAAAGAATTCGGTTGTTTCCAGTTTATAGGATTTCGTAACCGAGTTTTCTTTTCCGGCGAGCACACTGATGAGATCTTTGGTTTTAAATTTCTCGCCTAGGATTTTCACCATGTTCATTACCATTTTCATGTCTTCTGTAGCATCTTTCAATGTAGGCGGATTCAGGGCATTATCATCCATATTGGCCCCGTCCCCATTCACAGGATCGAAAGATTCACCAAAATAATACAGCAGATATTGTCTCCGGCTCATAGAAGTTTCGGCATATCCTACTACTTCATTCAACAGTTGAAGGCCTATTTCCCGTTCCGAAACTGGCTTTTGCGCCAGGAATTTCTCCAGTTTTTCAATATCTCTCGGATCATAAAATGCCAGACAATATCCTTCGCCCCCGTCACGCCCGGCACGGCCTGTTTCCTGATAGTAACTTTCCAAGGACTTAGGAAAATCATAGTGGATCACGAAACGCACATCCGGCTTGTCGATGCCCATGCCGAAGGCAATGGTAGCGACGATAATATCACATTCTTCCATCAGAAATTTATCCTGATTTGCGACTCTTGTTTTCTGATCCAAACCGGCATGATACGGAAGGGCATCAATACCGTTCACCTGCAGCAACTGGGAAAACTCTTCCACTTTCCTCCGGCTGAGACAATAAATAATACCGGATTTCCCTTTTCTTTCATTAATAAAACGAACGATTTCGCGATCAATATTTATTTTCGGGCGCACTTCATAGAAGAGGTTCGGCCGGTTGAAACTGGATTTAAACACCTCCGCATTATTCATCCCCAGGGTTTTCTGGATATCATCCTGCACTTTGGGAGTTGCCGTCGCTGTAAGGGCAATTACCGGTACATTGGCAATTTTATCAATAATAAATTTCAGGTTTCGGTATTCCGGGCGGAAATCGTGCCCCCATTCGGAGATACAATGCGCCTCATCAATAGCCACGAACGAAATTTTAACGTTCTTAAAAAACTCAAGATATTCTTCTTTAATCAGGGATTCCGGGGCGACATACAGGAGCTTGGTTTTCCCGCTTCTGATATCGGTAAACACCTGATTGGTCTGGGTTTTATTGAGGGAAGAATTCAAGACGTGGGCGACATTGTTCCCTGAAGACAGGTTGTTCACCGTATCTACCTGGTTCTTCATCAAAGCAATAAGGGGAGAAACCACAATAGCCGTTCCTTCCGAGATCAGCGCCGGAAGCTGATAACATAAAGATTTTCCTCCGCCTGTAGGCATCAGGACAAAAACATCATTCCCGTCAAGCAGGGTTTCAATGATCTCTTTCTGGTGTCCCTTGAAAGTTGTAAAACCGAAATATTTCTTTAATTCCTTCGATAAATCGGTGTTTTGGTTCTTCATTTATAAAATCATCTAATTAAGTTTGCTACATTTGCAGCACATCCAAAAATAACAAATAATTTGTTACCAGTCAATTTAATTCATTTAAATCTTTAAATTCAACCTCATTGGAACAGGCGGCTCTATTACAACTAGCAAAAAGATCTCTGGAAATTGAAATTTCAGAACTGGAACATCTCAAAAACAGACTGGACGGAAGCTTTGTGAAAGCGGTGGACCTTATCAACGCTGCTACGGGTAAACTTATTGTGGTTGGCATCGGTAAGTCTGCCCATGTAGGCAATAAGATGGTGGCTACCCTGAATTCTACGGGCACTCCGGCGCAGTTTCTGCATGCTGCCGAAGCGATCCACGGCGATCTGGGGGTTATTCAAAAGCAGGATGTGGTGCTGTGTATTTCCAATTCAGGTAACTCTCCGGAAATTGTCACCTTAGTTCCCTATCTGAAATCCTATGCTTCGGCACTGATCGGGATGACCGGCAACCCGGAAAGCAAGCTGGCGGCACATTGCGATGTAGTACTGGACACCCATGTACAACAGGAAGCCTGCCCTATTTCGCTGGCTCCTACCAGTTCGACAACGGTACAAATGGCATTGGGCGATGCGTTAGCGGTTTGCCTTATGGAAATCAACAATTTCCGTGACCGTGATTTTGCGCGGTTTCATCCGGGCGGCAGTCTAGGGAAAAACCTAACCGCGCGTGTATCGCAATTTCTCTCTTCCCAGAAACCGGAAGTTTCCGAACAATCGTCCGTAAAGGAAGTCATTATTTCGGTGAGCAGCTCCAAGCATGGCGTCACAGTGGTGACCGATCAAGAACAAATCAAAGGAGTGATTACGGATGGCGATATTCGCAGAATGCTGATGGATCATGATGATCTTTCCGGCATCACAGCTGCGGACATTATGAGTAAAAACCCAAAGAGTATTGAACAGGAAGCTTTGGCAAAAGATGCGATGAAGATTCTGAAAGAAAAGAATATCGGGCAACTCATTGTAACCCATCAAGGCCATTATGCGGGAATTATTGACCTTCACAGGCTTTTGGATGAAGGCATCAGCTGATCGGCCATTACTTTGTCGGCAAAGCCGGATATTTTCTGTAATTTCGCAACTTCAAACTGAATTTTTGTGATCGAAGAAAAAGACATGTCCTTTATGGGGCACATCGGGGAACTGAGAGGGCATCTGATCCGGTGCATTATTGCCATCATCGCATGCGGACTCATTGTAGGATTTAACATCAACTGGATTATTGACCATATTTTCTTCGGGCCTGTGCGCAATGATTTCCCTACCTTCAGGGTTGTTAACAGCCTTTCGCGCTACTTCACCGGAGACAATGCTATTGAACTTCCCGATGATTTCCCTGTTAGGGTTCAGAAGCTGTACCAGCAGTTCAATGTCATGATGTCGGTTTCTTTTCTGGGCGGCATGGTTCTGGCGTTTCCTTATATCGTATGGGAACTGTGGCGTTTCGTATCGCCTGCGCTGCATCCGCGGGAGAAGAAAAACTCTATTGTTCTTATCAATTCTGTCTGGATGCTTTTCCTTACCGGAATTATGGTGGGATATTTTCTTATTCTTCCTTTCGCCATCAATTTTGCTGTTCTATTTAAAATATCAGATATTATTCAACCGCTTTACGACCTTTCGGATTATACTGCGCTGTTTTTCCAGATCGTGCTGGGGATGGGTGCCGTATTTCTGTTTCCCGTCATCGTTTATTTCCTGACCACCATCGGAATTCTGACTCCACAATTCCTGAAAACGTACCGCCGCCACGCCATTGTCCTGATTGTGGTGATTGCTGCCGTCATTACCCCTGCAGATGTGGTGAGCATGATGATTGCCGCCGTGCCGCTTCTGCTTCTTTTTGAACTCAGCATCGGCCTCAGCCACCGAACTTACCGTCGTCTGAAAAAAGCAAAACTTTCGGAGGAAGCCTGATCTTTTCAGCTTCATCAGATTTTTACCAAGGAAAGAGAATGCGTATCTTTGCGCAAAATAAACTCCTGCATGAACCCATTCATCGAAGAATTACAATGGCGCGGCTTGTTTGCCGACATGATGCCCGGTACCGAAGCACAACTGAATAAAGAACTCACCACCGGATATATCGGATTCGATCCTACCGCAGATTCCCTGCATATCGGAAGCCTGATTCAGATAAAAATCCTGGCTCATTTTCAGCAGCACGGCCATAAACCTATTGCGTTGGTAGGCGGCGCTACGGGCATGATTGGCGATCCGTCAGGTAAATCTACCGAACGGAATGCCCTTGATGAAGACACACTGAACCATTATGTGCACTGCATTACGAAGCAGCTCTCCCATTTTCTAAATTTTGACGGCACCGAAGTCAATGGCGCGGAACTGGTGAACAATTACGACTGGATGAAGAAATTCAGTTTCCTGGATTTTATCAAAGAGATCGGTAAAAACACTACTGTTAATTATATGCTGGCTAAGGAATCCGTACGCAAGCGCCTTACTGGTGAAGACGGATACGAGGGCATGAGTTTTACCGAATTTACCTATCAGCTGCTTCAGGGTTATGATTTTCTGCATCTGTACCGCGAGAAAGGTGTGAAACTTCAGATGGGCGGAACTGACCAGTGGGGCAATATCACTACCGGAACGGAACTGATCCGCAGGAAAGTACAGGGCGAAGCTTTTGCACTGACGGTTCCACTGATTACCAAAGCCGACGGTTCGAAATTCGGGAAATCGGAAAGCGGAGAGAATTACTGGCTCGATCCCAAGAAAACCTCCCCTTACCGATTCTACCAGTTCTGGCTGAATGCTACGGATGCCGATGCGGAACGTTTTATTAAATATTATACTTTTCTTGGAAAAGCGGAAATAGAACAGCTGATTGCGGAACACCAGACGGCACCGCATGAACGAAAGCTCCAGAAAAAGCTGGCTGAAGAAGTCACGGTGTGGGTTCACAACCGCGACGAATATGAGAAAGCACTGAAAGCCTCACAAATTCTGTTCGGGAAAACCACTGCAGAGGATTTGATCCAATTGGAAGAAGCTCTTTTTCTCGATATATTTGATGGTGTTCCTCAAAAAGAGATTTCTAAAACAGAAGTTATCGGCAGCCCGATCATTGACCTGCTGAGCGAGAAAAGTGGATTTCTGAAATCTAAAAGTGAAGCCCAACGTGAACTGAAGGGGCAATCTATTTCCGTGAACAAAGTGAAAGTGAATGCAGATTTTACCGCCAGTGAGAACGACCTGATCGACGGAAAATTTCTGCTTCTTCAGAAAGGGAAAAAGAATTATTTCATTATTAAAGCAGTATAGAAGTTGAAAAGTGCCTGACCCGCAAAAGGGGTCGACGCGCTTCGTTTTCTGAAACCTCCGTTTTGTTCTTCCAAAACTTTATACTAAAAATCCTGAGCAGGCTGGAACCTTTGCTCAGGATTTTTATTTTCCTTTACACCCAACTTATTTCAAAAAGCTCACTACCGATTTGCCCATCAGGTTGATGCCTTTTACGGTATCGGAGGTTCTTTTTTCGCCATTGATCCAGATACTGAGAACAGCTCTGGAATCTGCCGATGTTCCCTGACCCGTCATGGAAAGATGCACTGCACCTACAGAAGTATCGATAATGTGAGGCTCGCTGGACCACGTATAGCCGGGAGGTTTAAAATCGTAAACGGTTCCCTGCACGGTTCCTATTTGAGTTACCACTGCTTTCAACTGTACATCCGGTGATGCTGTCACATTAAAAAACACGCTGACGCTTTCGTTCGGATCTTCGTCACGGTCTTTGCAGGATGACCACACTCCAACAGCGGCGGTGAGCATCAGCAGGAGCCCTATCCGGACTTTTTTTGCGGAAGTATTGATTCTTTTCATACAATCTAAAAAATGTTTAAACATCCAAATATAAGTAAAATTGAAACAATATTTTCACACGAGTATAAAAAATACTGAAAATGAAAGCCGTAAGGTGATCCTCAGCCAATCTGTCATCCCTTTCGTTTTGGTCAAAGAATTGAATGTAGGTTTAAAAAAACAAATCTATGGATCTGCAGTACCTCATCCGCGAACCGATGGAAATTCTTCCTACTACTCCTGCCCTGTTCCTGATTCACGGCTATGGGAGTAATGAGAACGATCTTTTTTCTTTCGTTCCGGATTTGCCTGAAGACTGGCTTATCGTAAGTTTCCGCGCCCCCCTGCCGGTTCCTTATGGCGGTTACAGTTGGTATGAGATTGATTTTACGGATCCTGAAAAATATGTCGATACTGCACAGGCACACGAATCCCTGAATGCTCTTTTGGATCATATCCTGAAAATTTCAAATCATTATGGCCTCACCCAGAACCCGACTCATCTTTGCGGCTTCAGTCAGGGTGGCATCCTTGCTTATGCCCTGGCCTTGCGGCTTCCGGAGCTTTTCAGCAAAATTGCGTGTATGAGTTCCTATCCTGAAGAGAAAATCCTGCACCCTATCGTGAAAGACAAAAAGAAATTAGAACGGCTTCGTTTTTTTATTTCCCACGGCACGGATGACGCTATTATTCCTTTGGAATGGGGCCGTAAAGCAGCAGATTTGCTGTATGATCTGGGCTGTTATTTTACGTTCAGGGAATACATGACTGGGCATGGTGTGAATCAAAAGAATTATCTGGATCTGATTGCTTTTTTTAAGTAAAGGCAAAATCCTCCTTATCCTCAGCCCTCTTGGAGCGCACTGTTATCGCACTCATTATAGAACTTCAATGGCCAGTGATTGTTGTGTATGTCGAACAACCTCAAAATCCCATCGCTAAATCATTCCGTAAACAATCCGCAACGGATGATCGTACTGAGTCAATTCCTGGATTGAGGACAGAAAAGCTAGTTCTGTTGTCTATTATAATCTTTAAGTTCAATATTAATATTAGAGCTATGATATCTCGCTGATTTGTACATATAATTTTGAAGAATAATCATAAATAAAGCCGTCTCTGTATAGAGACAGCTTTATTAAATATTTTAAATTTTATTAATCCAGCAGCAAAGTCAGCGGTTGCTCCAGATAAGTTCTTAGCGTTTGCAGGAATTCCGCTCCGGTAGCACCGTCCACAACTCTATGGTCACAAGCCATGGAGAGTTTCATGGTATTGCCTACCACAATTTGGCCGTCTTTCACAATGGGTTTTTCCACAATCGCTCCGACAGATAAAATGGCAGAATTCGGCTGATTGATAATGGAAGTAAACGTGTCGATTCCGAACATTCCCAAATTGGAAACCGAGAATGTGGAGCCTTCCATTTCATTCGCTTTCAGACCTTTAGATTTTGCACGGCCGGCCATATCTTTTACGGCAGCAGAAATTTGCGTATAATTCATTTGATCCGCATTTTTCAGCACCGGAACTACCAATCCGTCCGGAACCGCTACTGCCACCCCTACATTGATATTTCCATGATGAACAATACGGTCTTCTTTCCACGATGAATTTACCTGCGGATGCTTTCTGAGCGCCATCGCTGTCGCTTTGATAATCATATCGTTGAAAGAAATCCTAGTATCCGGAAGTGTATTAATTTCTTTTCTGGCCTGAATGGCTTTGTCCATATTCACCTCAATAATGAGATAATAATGCGGTGCCGTAAACTTGGATTCAGACAAACGTTTGGCGATAATGGTTCTGATTTGCGAATTTGGTGTCTCGCTGTCTTCTCCCTGTACAAAATTCATAGCGGGTTGCGCTGCTTTCGGCGAAGTTGCTGCAGCCCCAGAAGATGCAGGTTTTGCAGAAGGCTGATAATTTTCAATATCTTTTCTTACAATACGCCCGTTTTCACCTGAACCCTGAATCGAAGTGATATCGATTCCCTTTTCTGTGGCCATTTTTTTAGCCAATGGAGAAATAGCGATTCTATCTCCCGGAAGCGTAGAATCCTGTTGCTGAACAGTTTCTGATTTTTCAGGCTGCTCGGATTCTTGTTGTGGTTCTTTTTTCGTTTCCTCTTTTTTCTTTCCGCCGGAAAGTACTCCGGAAACATCGGTTCCTTCCGGGCCAATGATGGCTAAAACAGAATCTACAGGTGCAGCTTCTCCTTCGGCCACACCCTGATGTAACAAAGTACCGTTGGTTTCTGCTTCAAAATCCTGAACCGCTTTATCGGTTTCTATTTCAGCAAGAATATCGCCTTCTTTCACGGTATCTCCTACACTTTTATGCCATTTCGCCACCTTTCCTTCCGTCATGGTATCGGAAAGTCGCGGCATGGTGACTACTTCTACACCTTCGGGAATTTCCGTAGCGGAAGTTTCTTCGTGATCTGTTTCTTTTTCCACAGGTTCAGAGGTTTCCACAGCGGTATTTTCTTTTTCAGTTTTGAAATCTTCAGGAATCTCATTATCCTTCTTGTCGTCGGAATTTCCACCATCTTTAAGTGCAGAAATATCTTCTCCCTGTTCCCCGATAATGGCCAAAACGGAATCTACCGGCGCACCGTTTCCTTCTTCCACACCGATGTATAAAAGCGTTCCTTTTATTTCAGATTCAAAATCCTGAACGGCTTTGTCGGTTTCTATTTCCGCCAGAATATCCCCTTCATTCACAGTATCTCCTACTTTTTTGTGCCATTTGGCCACTTTTCCTTCCGTCATGGTATCTGATAGACGGGGCATTGTAATTACTTCAGCCATAATTCTAATTTGAAAATTTGAAAAAATTGAAATTTGAAAGTTACATTCCTCTCAAAATCTCAAATGTATATTTTTTAATAGTAAAATAAATTCATCTGAAAAAGCTTTTCAAATTCATTCATTCTCAATTCGATTTAGTTTTCTAATTTATCTAAGAACGGATAATCTTCCTGTGCGTACACGTAATCGTAGATTTTTTGCGGATCAGGATATGGTGAGTTTTCCATAAATTCGATACATTCCTCCACAAATGAGCGCGATTGGTTATCCAACTCTTCCAGTTCTGTTTCTGTAGCCCAATTGTTGGCCAGAATTCTTTCTTTTACCAGCAGAATCGGATCATCCTGTTTGTGAAGTTCCACCTCATCTTTGGATCTGTACGCTTCTGCATCCGACATGGAATGTCCGCGGTAACGGTACGTTCTGGCCTCAATGAAAGTTGGCCCGTCTCCTCTTCTTGCTCTTTCAATTGCTTCATAAGCGGCTTCTGCCACTTTTTCAGGATCCATCGCATCTATAGGAAGGCAAGGCATTTCATAACCTAATCCTAATTTATAAATATCTTCGTGATTGGCCGTTCTTTTTACAGAAGTTCCCATCGCATATTGATTATTTTCAACCACAAAAACCACGGGAAGTTTCCAGTTCATGGCCATATTGAAGGTTTCATGAAGCGAACCCTGTCTGGCTGCACCGTCTCCGAAGAAACAAATATTCACCGCTTTTCTGTCGAAATATTGATCTGCAAATGCAATTCCTGCGCCTAAAGGAATTTGTCCGCCTACAATTCCGTGTCCGCCATAGAAACGGTGTTCTTTGCTGAAAATATGCATAGAACCACCCATTCCTCCTGAAG
>JADMKO010000173.1 GCA_015478785.1 Chryseobacterium sp.
TCAAGACGAACCGGGAACCAATCCTAATCAGTTGGCAGCCTCAGAGAAACTGAAACGTTTGGGAAAATTGAATGAAAACTTTATTTTTTCATCGGATGAAGATATCGAAATTTATAAAAAGCGAATGGAACTGATTAGAATTGAATGATTTTAATAGTCAGTAAATAGTTTGAGTTTCCACAAAATCACTCATTGCAAATATTTCTACTAATTGAATATGCAGGTAACATCCCACTAAAAATACACCTTTAGTTCGGATGCAACGCTCTAACTTACTATTTAAAAAACGAAACCACCTAAAACAGGTGGTTTCTTTCTACAAAAACTATTGAGTTGTATGTGTCTTTTAATTTTTTGTAATGTGTTCCTCAGCTTTTTGCTGTCCTTCAGAAACTTTGCTCTGAACTTGTGATGCAACATCACTTGCTTTTTCTTTCAGGTCGTTACTCCATTTGTTAAGGTTACCTTTTGCTGTATTGATCGTATCTTTTACAACTTGTTTTTCTTCTGGCGTCGCTTTTTTATATCTCCACCATGCCAAAGCTGATAATCCCAGTAATGCGAGTAAGCCATTTCTTTTGCTTCCCATAAAAATTGTGTTTAATTGTTAATAATTGATTTGTCTTACTAATGTAAACACTGTGCCAATTCACTATTAGACTTTTTATAATTTGAGAGAAAAATTATATAATACCGGTTATTAGTCAAATATTTGAAATTCATTGCCATCATAGCTTGCAAATACCATTGTGGGATGGCTTTCCTGATGGTGTATATTTCCTAGATGATCTATCGCAATTGCTCCGGCGAAACCATCAATTTCTTTCAGTTCAATAAAAGTTTTTTGAAATGCATGCTGAATACTCAATCCGTCGGTAACTCTGGTAACAATTTTTGCAGCAGTCCCGTTGCTCACAATATCTTCACCCACACCTGTACAACTTACCGCACAGTATGAATTTGCGAAATTTCCGGCCACCGTTGCGCTGTCAGAGATTCTTCCGGGAAGTTCAAACCCTTTTCCTCCTGTGGAAGTTGCTGCGGCTAACCTTCCATCCTTATCCAGGGCGACACACCCTACCGTTCCTTTACCTTCACTTTTTACCTTTGCTTCATATTCGCTTCTCCGTTGTGAAATTTCTGTGGAGAAATCTTCAAAACCATGTTGCTCGGCATATTGTTTTGCACCAATGTCTCCCAAAACACGGTCGTCTTCATTCATCAAAACTTTGGCGACAAGCACCGGGTTTTTTACATTCTGAATATTAATTACGCCACTGAATTTCTGTGTATCGCTGTCCATCAGGGAAGCGCTCATGCGTATTTTGCCATCACGTTGTATTTGCGAACCGATGCCAGCGTTAAAAAGCGGATCGTCTTCCAGTAAAGAAACTGCGTACACCGCTGTTTCTGACGCGGAATGATTCTTCAGAAATTCAAATGATTTTTCGGCAATATGTTTTAAAGATTTTTGTTTCGCGAATTTGGTTTCGTCACTTTGGCTGCTTTCTGAAAAAAAACCACCGTGTATTATAAGTTTCATAAAATGCTATTTAAAATTTCAGGCCACCGGAATAGAATTATATTGTGAATTATTAATCGTAAGTTCTTTTGTTTTCAGATCAAATTCATCATTCATACTCATCACATGAACCACTAAATTATCAATAGAAACGGGGTCTCCAAGATTAATTTTTGTAAGATTGGTGTCTTTAATGAACCTTCCATCTACCAGAATTACAAGTCCGGAACCCACTGCTGTCATTACATCATTTTTGATAAAAAGGCCTGTATCTTCACCTAAACCAATGCCTAGAGTTCGCGGATTATTGACTACAGCCTGGAACAAACGCCCGATTCTTCCGCGTTGTACGAAATGAGTATCCACAATTACGTTATCAATAAAACCCAGTCCTTGTGTTGTTTTAATTTCGCCTTTCAAAAGAGCTTCACCGCTGGATCCCTGATAAATCATATTCTCCGAAGCTGCTGCTGCACCTGCGGAAGTACCTGCGTATAGAAAATCAGTTTCCTGATATTTCAACAAAATAGCTTCATGAAAACGTGTCCCGCCCAAAATGGAAGTGAGGCGAAGCTGATCTCCACCCGTAAATAGAACGACATCGGCTTGGTTTGCGCGGGCTACAATCGCATCGGAATTGGCTTGTTCACGTGTTTCAATATTCAGAATATTCACATTTTTAGCACCTAAGAATTCAAATGCTTTTTTGTATTCCGGGCCTACAATCTGAGGGATTTGGGATGCTGTTGTTATGATTTCAATGGTAGAATCGTTTTTATTCTTACTTTCATTGATGATCTTTCTCAGAATTCCTCTCTCAAAAAAATTCAGATTTTTTTCTATATTTTGATCATAATCAGTTTCTGTAAAACTGCCTTTATTCACAGCACCACCGATGATCATTAATTTTCCTTCAGGTTTCATAGCTTACAAATTTATAAAAATATTTAAATCTGAAATGGGATTATCTCATTCAAATTACGGCCCATCTTCATAAAGCATTCCTTATCTCGTCTTTTTCCCATACAGAGCCGTTTACAAGATTTTAAAAATAATTTGCAGACCGTATTTATTTTAAAGGATTTCGTTTATCTTTGATTTTGATATTTAAAAATAAACGCACTCAATTACTATGAAAATCGAAAAAATTCAGGCATTACGCGGGCCAAATATATGGAGTATTAGCAGAAAAAAACTAATTCAGATGAGACTCAATCTGGAAGAGTTAGAGCAGTTTCCGACCAACAAAATAGATGGTTTCCGGGAACGTATTGAAAAACTTTTGCCTTCTCTCATCACACACCGCTGTTCCGAAGGATACGAAGGCGGTTTTTTTCACCGGATTGAAACAGGTACCTGGATGGGGCATGTTATTGAGCACATTGCTTTGGAAATACAGTCTCTTGCAGGAATGGAAACCGGCTTTGGAAGAACAAGGGAAACTAAAACTCCCGGTGTTTACAATGTAGTTTTCACTTATATTGAAGAAAATGCGGGCATTTACGCAGCAGAAGAAGCCGTGAAAATTGCCCAGGCACTAATTGATAATGAAGAATACGATATTGAAAATTGCATCCAACAATTAAAAGAAATCAGAGAACGCGTTCGGCTGGGTCCATCTACAGGAAGTATTGTGGAAGAAGCACAATCGAGAAGAATTCCATGGATCCGGCTTGGGAAAAATTCTTTAGTCCAGCTGGGTTATGGAATCAATCAGCAGAGGTTTCAGGCTACCATCACAGGGAAAACCAGTTCTATTGCGGTAGATATTGCCTGCAACAAGGAAATAACAAAGAAAATGCTGGAAGATTCCGCCATTCCGGTTCCATCGGGTGACTTGGTTACCGATAATGATGGGTTAGAAAGAGTGATCAGAAAAATAGGATTTCCTCTGGTTTTAAAACCGCTGGATGGCAATCACGGACGTGGCCAAACCATTAATGTTCAAGATTGGGAAACCGCAAAAGAAGGTTTGGTTTATGCACAAACGATTTCACATAAAGTTATTGTGGAGCGGTATGTTACTGGATTTGATTACAGAGTTTTGGTGATTAATCATAAAATGGTGGCAGCAGCCCGACGAGTTCCTGCGCATATTGTTGGCGACGGCTTGGCAACTATTCAGGAACTTATAGATTTAGAAAATCAAAATCCCCGCAGAGGATATGGCCACGAAAACGCACTTACAGAAATCAACATCGACAAAGATACGGTGGAACTGTTGGGCAAATTAGAATATTCCTTAGAAACAATTCCGCAAAAAGGAGAAACCGTTTATTTAAAATCTACTGCGAATCTTTCTACTGGTGGAACTTCGATTGATGTTACCGATATGGTGCACCCTGAAAACATCACCATGTGCGAAAGAATTTCTAAAATCATCGGGCTGGATGTCTGTGGTATCGATATCATGGCAGAAAATCTTACCCAGCCACTGAAAGAAAGCGGAGGCGTTATTCTGGAAGTTAATGCAGCTCCGGGATTCAGAATGCATCTCGCACCCAGTGAAGGCCTTCCTAGAAATGTTGCAGGTCCGGTAGTAGATATGTTGTATCCGCCCGGAAAACCGATTACCATTCCGATTATTGCCGTAACGGGAACCAACGGTAAAACCACAACTACACGTCTGATTTCCCATATTGTGAAAAATAATGGATATCGGGTAGGTTTCACCACTTCTGATGGAATTTATATTCAAAATACCATGCTTACGAAAGGTGACACTACAGGACCGATATCTGCGGAATTTATTTTAAAAGATCCCACAGTAGAGTTTGCAGTACTGGAAACAGCACGCGGTGGCATTCTTCGTTCAGGATTGGGATTCGGGCAGTGTGATATCGGTGTTCTTACGAATATTAATGAAGATCATCTCGGAATAAACGATATTCATACTTTGAAAGATTTGACTAAAGTAAAAAGAGTGGTTCTGGACAGTGTGAAAAAAAACGGCTGGTGCGTTCTGAATGCCGATGACGAATATTCCATGAGATTAATTAATGATCTGGATTCACGAGTAGCTATTTTCAGTCTGGACGAGCAAAATCCTTTCATTAAAAAATTTGCAAAAGAGGGAAGAACGACATGTATTTTAGAAGAAGGACATATTACCATTAAAAAAGGCGACTGGAAAATCAGGATTGCAAAAGTAATCAACATTCCTATCACCATGGAGGGGAAAGCTAAATTCATGATTCAAAATGTATTAGCGGCAAGTTTAGCGACGTATCTTCATGGATTCGAAATTGAGGATATCGCCAATTCACTCAGAACTTTTATTCCCAGCGCGCAGCTCACTCCCGGGAGACTAAATATTTTCAAATTTAAAAACTTCAAGGTTCTGATCGATTTTGCTCATAATCCTGCCGGTTACGAAGCTATTGAGGACTTCTTAAAAAATATCGAGAGTCCGAAAAAAATAGGAATTATATCCGGAGTAGGGGATCGCAGAGATTCAGATATTAGAAAATGTGGCCAAATTGCAGGCAGAATGTTTGACCATATTATTATCCGGAATGAAAAGCATTTGCGAGGCAGAACGGAAGAAGAAATAAATGGTTTAGTAATTGAAGGGATTCATTCGTCAGGAAAAAATCCGAGTTTTGAAATTATACCTAAGGAAATTGAAGCATTAAAACACGCCATCAGCCTTGCAGAAGAAGGGACGTATATTACAGCGCTGAGTGATGTGGTGTCTAATGCAATAGAACTCGTACAAAATTATCAGGCAAGGGAATTACAGGAAGACATAGAATAAAGAAAAAGAAAATCCGCTTTTTTTAAAGGCGGATTTCCGATTTATTTCTTATCAAATTCTTTACAATCCGTAGGTTGTAAGATTTGTCCGTCGGTAAATTTCACGGAATTATTTTTGAATCGCTCGCCGGTTTCATCGTATTCACCAATACCTTCAATCAGTTTTCCGTCTTTTTTCAGAAACCATATTTCTCGTGTAGATTGGGTTCCTTCCGCAACGAAATTATAATCAATCCTGATGGTATCGCCATCGGCAATTCCTACAATATCTCCGGAAGAACTGTCCTTTTGGAAATTCTTATAATTCATTGTTCCTGTGATGGTTCCCAGATTATCACTCATTTTCAGAAACAGCGTATCTTTTCCATTGACCCTCATATAGCATTCTTCCGGAATTTCTTCGATGACAATGTCGCTTTCATTTACGGTCGCCGCTTCTTTTTTCGCTAAAACGTTATCCGTTTCATTTTTCTTTTCGCAAGCGATGAACAGCCAGGAAATACACGCTAAGAAAATATATTTCTTCATATCAAAATATTTAAAGCAAAGATACATTTTATCGTGAAATTATGGGTTTGGCTTTGTAAACATCGGATAGATTGTGAGTGAATCAGAAGATCTGGCATTCTCATATTTTAACCTGTATAAAAGAAATATGGCTTGTATTGTATACATGTGAACCCATCCAATTTAACATAATATAAATTATAGGCAAACTATTGTTCAACGAAAACCGGTTGTAAACCGGTGTTTCTGTTATTTAATTCTAAACTCTAACTTCGCATTGAAAAACCGTCCTGTGAGATTTACAGGTACCGGATAAATATAATTATTGCTCACATCGGTTACCCACTGATTGGCGACTGTATTATAAATATTAAAGGCATTGAAAACCTGCACGCCCAAAGTAAGTTCTTCGAAGCTGCCCCAGAATCCCCACATTTTATTTTTTTCTTTAGGATCGATAAAAACATATGAAAGTCCGATATCTACACGTTTGTAGGAAGGCAAAGTTTTCTGAAACTGATACCTTGACATCACATCCGGTTGGCCTGCTGCATCAAACATCACCGGTGCTCCGGTAGGCAATCCCATAGCAAAAACGCCCGTCAGATTGACTCTCATTTTGGGAAATCTCGGCATATAATCCTGATAAAAAACTGCGAAACGAAAACGCTGGTCTGTTCCGCGTGGTAAATCTCCCATTCCATTGATGTTCTCAAAAGTTCGGGCATAACTTGCAGACAGCCAAGAATCTACACCAGGAACAAATTCTCCGAAAAGTCGCGCATCAACGCCATAAGCATATCCGTCTGCCATATTCTGGCCGGCATACCGGATTCTGACATTATCCATAAAATAAGGAATCATCTGATCCATTTTCTTATAATACAACTCTGTAGTCAATTTGAACGGCCGGTCGTACATCCAGAATTCATAATTATTACCCAAAATAAGCTGATAGGAACGCTGCGATTTAATCTGATCATTAAAACTTCCGTCGAGGTCTTTTATTTCTTTATAAAATGGCTGTTGATAATACACACCTCCGGAAATTCTGAACAGCATATCCTGTTTCCAATCGGGTTTTATAGAAAACTGTGCTCTTGGCGAGAATATGGTTTCTTTATTATAACTCCAGTTGGCTACCCGCGCGCCCACATTCAGGAATGCGCGGCTTCTTCCCCAGTAAAATTTATTGGAATACTGTAAATAAGCCGAAAGTCTCGTCGGTTGAATGTGATTATTTCCTGCCAAATGATACTGTAATTCCAGAGCACTGTCGTCCAAAACTCCCGGAATTACCTGATCTCGCGGTACGCTATACCCGACAGAATCTATCAGTTTCCATTCGTTGGTAAAATCTCTCAGATCTTCTCTTTCATATTTCAGGCCGAGTTCGATATCGGAATTAATGTTCGGTTTGAAACGTGTTCTAAACTGCGCACCGTAGGTTTTAATTAAAAGATCGTTGCGTGCATGTTCTATTTGTCCGCCAATATCGTAGGAAGTTGCAGGTTCATTGGTAACTGGATCAAAAGCTTCCAGAATATAACCGGAAGCAATACTGTAATATTCCCTCTCGCGGTTTTGATACGCAAAATTATCCAGTGAAAACCGCCATTTATCATTGGGTTTATAGTTCAGGGAAAAAGTTCCCATCATGTTTTTATAACGGTCGTCTTCTTTCCCGCTGTAAAACATGCGAATCCGAATGGGCTGATTGACCGTTCCAAATTCTACTTCTTTATCCCGTGGAATCATTTCAAAATCATTCTGAGAATAATATCCCATAAACGACATTGAGAATTTCGGACTGACATGATAATTGATAAACGACTGAAAATCCATGTATACCGGATTAAAATCGGTGTTTTCATTCAGCGTTTTCAGTATGAGGTTGGTATTTCTATATCTTCCCGAAATTAGTGCGGTAAGTTTTTTATTGTCAGTAGCAAAGCCTGTGGTAAGCCTCCCTCCTATCAGACTCGCCTCTCCGGAAACTTCAAATTTCTCAGGTTCACGGTAATAAATATTGAGTGCAGACGACATTTTATCACCATATTTTGCTTCAAATCCACCTGCGGAAAAGTTCACAATAGAAACCATATCAGGATTGATAATGCTCATTCCTTCCTGCATCGAGTTTCGGATCAAAAAAGGCCTGTAAATTTCAATATCATTAATGTAAATCAGGTTTTCATCGTAATTACCGCCCCGAACCATGTATTGAGAAGAAAGTTCGGTATTGGAATTTACGGAAGGCAAAGTTTTAATAAGTCCTTCAATTCCGCCGGAAATAGATGCGATTTGTGCTGCTTCTCCGGCTTTAATGCTGACATTGGTCTGATCGTTCGATCTGCTGGATTGTCTTTGGAAAACCACTTCCTGGATCTGCTGGGTGCGAAGCGTATCTCTTCCCTGTGATAGCATTAGCAAAGGGAACAATGTTGCGGCTAAAAAGAGCTGTTTTTTCAATGTAACGTTTTTAAAAACTAAATGTAAATAAATTAAACTAAACTATAGAATCGCTTCCCGAATTCGTGTAAGCTTCTGCAGCAAAACTTCCAGTTGATCCAGTTTCAGCATATTGGCACCGTCCGACAATGCACAGGCAGGATCTTCGTGGGTTTCTATAAAAAGGCCGTCTGCCCCAACGGCAATTCCGGCTTTTGCAATGGTTTCAATAAGATCAGGCCGGCCTCCGGTAACACCCGAACTTTGATTAGGCTGTTGCAACGAATGGGTGACATCCAGAATCACCGGTGCAAACTGCTGCATGGTCGGAATTCCCCGGAAATCCACAATCAAATCGGTGTATCCGAAAGAATTTCCGCGCTCAATAATGGCGGTTTTGTCATTACCTGAATCTTTAACTTTTTCTACTGCAAATTTCATGGATTCCGGCGAAAGAAACTGTCCTTTTTTCAAGGTTACACATTTCCCTGTTTTCGCTGCGGCGACGAGCAAATCGGTTTGTCTCACCAGAAATGCAGGAATCTGAAGTACATCTACAAACTGGGCTGCCAGAGCTGCGTGTTCATTTTCATGAATATCAGTGGTGGTTGGAATGTTGAAAGTATCGCCTACTTTTTTCAGAATTTCGAGAGATTTCTCCTCGCCGATGGTAGTGAAGGAATCTACCCTGCTGCGGTTGGCTTTTTTAAAACTTCCTTTAAAAATAAAAGGAATCTGAAGCCGGTCTGTGATATTCATGACTTTTTCGGCTATTCTAAGCGCCATATCTTCGCCCTCGATAATGCACGGGCCGGCGATCAGGAAAAAGTTTCTGGAGTTTTGATGATGAATGTTATTGAGATGATGAATCATAAACAGTGAAAATTAGAATGTAATGAATCGCTGAACGTTATAGTTTTTTAATTATCTTTTCAAATGTATTAATATTTCTTGAAGTAATCTGATCCTTCAGGCTCTTTCTTCCCAGAATTTTTCCGAATTCTGAGCTTAAAGTGCTGCCTTTCGAAATCTGCCAGTAAAAGGTTTGCGCTGCGATTTTCCCTTCTTCATTTTCTGTCTCTGACGCCTTTTCAAATTCCGCCGCCAGTATTTTATGAACACCATCATTCCCGATGAAAGCATAAGTATGAAAGTTTTCGTCTTTAGGAAAAGGATTGCATTTTAATATTTCTTCAATCTCTTTTTCCGATTTGATAAACAGAAATGCATCGTAACTGAAATGTGCTGACATGGCTTTTTGCAGTGTTTCCTTTAGCACACCCACTTCTTCATCGGATGAAAATATAATATTTCCCGAGGCTAATACCGAAGTCACCTTTTGCACACCGACATTTGCGAAAACCGTGCATACATCGGCCATTTTCATCGTCGTCCCATTTACGTTTACTCCTCTCAGAAATGCACAATATCTCATATCTCGTTCGTTCTTACTATTGAACAAAAAAGCGGCAAATGAAGCCCGCTTATAATTATTGCGCCACCTTCATAATGGCTTTCGTAATCTGATCTTCTTTTTCTTTTGCAAAAGTAGAATCATACGGTGTCATAATATCAAAAAGATAGCTGTAGAAAGGCGTTATCCGCTGTACCTTATCGGTTTCCCTGAAC
>JADMKO010000174.1 GCA_015478785.1 Chryseobacterium sp.
ACGCTTATCCCACTTATTCTTTCGTACAAGGCGGTGATGGCGGAATGGAATATGGAATGACGACCCTGATTCTGGGTGAAGCAAAATCTCTGGAAGGCTTGGTGGGACTCATGTTTCATGAGGCAGGACATATGTGGTTTCAGCAAATGGTAGCCACTAATGAAAGCACCAAACCTTGGCTGGACGAAGGTTTCACCAGTTATGCTGAAAACATGATCATGCATCAGCTTTTTCCTCCGGAAACGCCACAACCCCATCCTTTTACATCCAGCCTGAACCGTTATATTAATTTTACAAAAACCGGAAAGGAAAGTCCAGCCGTTTGGCTTGCAGATCATCATGACGATGGTGGTGCATATGGAATCGCCAGTTATTATAAAGGGGAACTTTTCCTGGTACAACTCGGATATATTGTAGGTGAGGAGAATCTTTCTGCTATTTTAAAAGAGTTTTTCCAACAGTGGAAAATGAAACATCCTACCGATCGTGATTTTCTTCATATTGCCCAGAAACACACAGGAATGGACTTGAAATGGTTTCATCATTATTGGATCAATACCACAAAAACAATTGATTATGCAGTGAAAAATGTGGAATACGGGTCCAATTCCACTACTGTTACCCTTTCCAACAAAGGTTCCGTTCCGATGCCGATAGATTTCAGTATTTTAACTTCTGATAAAAAAGTGATTAACTATCATATTCCCATGAACATGACACGGGTATGGAAGAAAAAAGATATTTTTGGCGATTTTGAAACCTTGAAATACTGGCCATGGACACAACAGGAATATACTTTCAGTATTCCTTATACCAAGGATCAGATTGCGGCTTTAGGAATCGATTTTTCCCAGCGATTGGCCGATGTAAATCCTGAAGATAATTTTGTCGAAAATAAATAGTAATGACTGCTATTGTAATTAATATTGGCAATACCAACATCCGTTTTGGTTTTTTCCAGAACGATGACTGCGATATTTCCTGGGTTTTGAATACTAAACCTTACCGAACCAGCGATGAATTTCTGATACAGTTTATAATGATGTATCAAACCCACAATATTGATCCGGCAAGTATCGACTGTATAATTATGGGTTCTGTAGTTCCGCAACTCACCTACGATGTAGCCAGAGCTATTGAAAAAATTCATAAGAAAAAACCCGTGATTGTAGGCCGGGATACCCCCTCGGATGTTCTGCCGAAATCCAAACAAATGGGAACGGATATTTATGCTAATCTGGTAGCTGCACATCATCTTTATTCCGGCAAAAAAATTGTTTTTGATTTTGGCACTGCGCTTACGGCCAGTTGTATCGATGAAAATGGCGAAACCATTGGAGTCATTATTGCACCGGGAATTATTACGTCTTTAAATTCTCTCATTCAGGACACCGCACAACTTCCTGAAATTGAACTTATAAAACCGAAAACCGTTTTAGGGCTGGACACGGTATCCTGCATGCAGAGCGGAATGGTATACGGATTCCTCGGAATGGTGGAAGGTTTTATAGACCGGATTAACCAGGAAGTGCAGGACAATTGTTTTGTCATCGCCACGGGCGGCGTGTCGCATGTGTACCAACCTTTAACAGACAAAATTCACGTTGCGGACCGGCTCCATACGCTGAAAGGGTTGTATTTTCTTGGGAAAAGATTTTGAGATATTTTACCGTTTAGATTTAAAAAAATCCAGAAGCAGCTGCGAGCATTCATTTTCCAGAATTCCTGTGACAACTTCTGTTTTTGGATGTAGCGAAAGATTCTTGTTGATAAATCCCCGCTTTTCATCTCTTGCACCAATTATCACGCGGGAAATCTGCGCCCAATTCAACGCACCGCAACACATGACACACGGCTCCAAAGTAACGTACAGGGTACAGTCGATTAGATATTTCCCACCCAAATATCCAGCCGCAGAAGTAATCGCCTGCATTTCTGCATGAGCTGTTACATCATTCAGGGTTTCGGTTAAATTATGGGAACGGGCGATCACGCGATTGTTGGAAACGATAATGCATCCCACGGGAACCTCATCTTTCTCCAGAGCAGCAACGGCTTCCTGAAGAGCAAGTTTCATGAAATATTCGTCAGTAAACATAGAATTGTCGCTGACCATTTCAGGAAAATTAATTAATAATTGCGGCTAAGTTTTCCGGAGCAGACATTGATTCAGGCGTAATAATTCTTTTTGCGAATCTATATCTCGGAGCCCAATATTTATCTGTTAAGGAAGAAATCATCACTCCTTTTGAAGTTGCAGCGTGGATGAATTTTATTTCACCTTCATCGGTCACTTCTTCAACGATGCCCACATGTGAAATTCTGCTTCTGCCCTGCGAGAAAAACAACAGGTCTCCTCTTTGCAGTTCAGACTTTTCTACTTTTTCTCCTTCGTTGGCTTGGGAAGCAGCTACTCTTGGAAGAGCGATTCCTGCAGCAGAGCTAAAAACAGAAAGTACAAATGCAGAACAGTCGATTCCGTTTCTTGTCATTCCTCCGTAACGGTAAGGTGTCCCAAGATAAGTTGCAGCTTCTTCCAGGATTCCATCTATTTTTTTAGCAAATCTGATGGCTCTGGCAATTTCAGCATTCTTCTCAAGTGTGTTAACGGCAGCCATTTTTGCATTGCGTTCAGATGCAAAGCTGCTGATTAAAGTTTGTTTGTTCTGTTCCAGTCTTTTAAACTCAGCTACAGAGCTTTTGGCATCTGTTTTGTATTCTTTGTCGAGAATCGATGGTGCTGAAACCGTGTAATTCGTAACGCAAGATTGTAAGAAAAATATCGAAGTAATTACAGTCAGATTAATTAAAACTCTTTTCTTCATATATATTGATTATCTGTGTTAATAGGTCTTATTATTTACTCAAATGCAAAACAAAAGTAGATAAAACCGATGAAACCGAGCTTTTTTAAGAATTATCAGAAAGCCTTTTAACACAATTTAACATATTTTTCAAGTATGTTAAAAAATTGTAAGCCGCAAATCCCATTAATAGGGCTTTGCGGCTTCTTATTTCATTAAGAAACATTAACATTTATCGTCCTCATCTATTAATTATATAAAGATTGATCTATAATTATATAAGATATTAGGTATCAATGCGTTACAATTTGGACAAAATATAAGTGGAGATTTATGAAAAAAATCAAAGGAAAATTATCATATTCATAAAAAAATCCCGCTCGTTAGCGGGACTTAAAATTTACCTTGTGAAGAGCAATTCTCTGTATTTCGTCATCGGCCAGAGTTCATCGTCCACCATCATTTCCAGCACATCACTCGCTTCCCTGATTCTATCAAATTTCGGTTTTACTTCATTACAATAGATCTCAGCCTGCTGTTGGCCTGCATTCATACTTCTGGCTTTTTCTTTGGTATCTAAAAGTTCGTCCACCCCAGTTTTAATCTGAGAAACATTCTTTGAAATTTCCCTTATCAACTCCATTTGTTCATTGGCCAAAATTTGAAATTCATCATCTTTAAAAATTTCTTTTAAACCTTTGACATTGTCAATCAGCCTGTTCTGATAGTTCAAAGCTGCTGGAATAATATGATTTCTGGCAATATCTGAAAGCACTTTCGCTTCAATATCAATAACAGTTGCATATTTTTCAAGCTTAATTTCATTTCGAGCTTCAAATTCTCTATGATTGTAAATTCCGAGCTCTTCATACAGTGCAATAAACCTCGGATCAAGTTCCTGCTTCAGAGCTTCAGGCGTCGTTCTCAAATTATTGAGGCCTCTTTTTTTTGCTTCTATCGCCCAGTCTTCAGAATATCCGTCACCTTCAAACATAATGTGTTTGCACTCCTTGATGTATTCTCTGAGAATATTGAATATGGCTTCGTCCTTTTTTAGGTTTTTATTATCTATCAACTGGTCTACTTCCGATTTGAAAGTTTTCAGCTGTTTTGCAACGATGGCATTCAGCACCGTCATCGGTTCAGCACAATTGGCAGAAGAACCCACTGCTCGGAATTCAAACTTATTTCCTGTGAAGGCAAAAGGTGAGGTTCTGTTTCGATCTGTATTATCCAATAAAATCATCGGAATTTTACCCACTACATTCAGTTTCAGTTCTGTTTTTTCTTCAGGAGAAAGTTTGCCGTCAGTAACTTTTTCCAATTCTTCCAGTACGTTATACAACTGACTTCCGATAAATGCCGAGATAATAGCAGGCGGCGCTTCGTTAGCTCCCAGTCTGTGATCATTATTTGCGGATGCAATGCTGGCACGCAAAAGATCAGAATATTCCGAAACCGCTTTTAGGGAATTGACGAAAAAAGTAAGAAACTGTAAATTCTTTTTGGGATTTTTTCCGGGGCTAAGAAGGTTTTCTCCGGTATCGGTCGCCAGCGACCAGTTATTATGTTTCCCGCTTCCATTAACTCCTTTGAAAGGTTTTTCGTGGAAAAGAACATGAAAATGATGTTTATGCGCGACTCTTGCCATAATATCCATCAACAAAGAATTATGATCTACAGCCACGTTGGTTTCCTCAAACATTGGAGCCAATTCAAACTGATTTGGTGCCACTTCATTATGCCTCGTTGTGACAGGAATTCCCAGTTTCATACTTTCGATTTCCAATTCCTTCATGAAATTCATCACTCGTGTTGGGATGGAGCCAAAATAATGATCGTCCAGTTGCTGTCCTTTCGCCGGAGCGTGTCCCAATAACGTTCTCCCGGTGAACACAAGATCCGGCCGAGACTGATAAAGTGCAGTATCAATTAGAAAATACTCTTGTTCCCAACCTAAAGTTGCTGTTACCTTCGTAACATTTTTATCAAAATAAGCTTTACAAACCTCTGTGGCGGCTACATCTACTGCCTGAAGTGCTCGGAGAAGCGGTGTTTTGTAATCCAGTGTTTCGCCGGTGTACGAAATAAAAATGGATGGAATACAAAGCGTTGTTCCAATAATAAATGCTGGGGAAGTTGGATCCCAGGCCGTATAACCTCTTGCTTCAAACGTATTTCTGATGCCTCCGTTAGGAAAGGACGACGCATCCGGTTCCTGCTGAATCAACATACTTCCATTAAATCTTTCAATAGCCCGATCGCTTTCAAAAGGAGTAAAAAAACTGTCGTGTTTCTCAGCAGTCGTACCCGTCAAAGGCTGAAACCAATGGGTATAGTGTGTAGCTCCTTTTGATAATGCCCAGTCTTTCATGGAGACTGCAATTTGATCTGCAATATTTCTTGGAGTTTTTGTACCTCTTTTAATAGCGTCCTGTATAGAAGTGAACGCTTCTTTAGTGAGATAATTTCGCATGGTTTCTTCTGAAAAAACATTCTCGCAGAACAGCTCAGAAAGTTTTTTTGGCACATCCACTGCGTTGTCCTTTCTGTAATTTTTGAAAGGAAGTTCGGCTAAAGCTTTGAATCGTAATGTTGACATAAGATGAAGATTTATTGTGCAAATTTAAATTATTTCTCTGTTCAAAAATCAAAATGCATCAAAAATTTCAGGGTGATAACTAAAATTAACATAATTAAATAAAATACAACCCCAAAATTTACAGGGTAATTTAAAAAAGATATGACAAAAGCTCACAAGACAATTTTTTTACGCCAGTACCATTTATAATAAAGCTGAAACTATTATTTGTAAAAGCTGAAATTCCTTACTTTTGTTTATGACTCCGAAGAACTTTTGAAGTTTGAAATCAAATCAATTTTAATTCGTTAACTTTGTGCGTCATTAATTATAAATTCAACAAATACGCACATAATTTATGGCAACAAACTTACGGGCGCGCGAAACCACAGAAGCCATCGAAAGGCTGTATGTAACCATGCGACACCTCTTTTATAGAGGATTCTTCAAACCGGGAGGCGTTTCCGGAGAAACAATAAGAAACCTGCTCATGACGATTTCTCCTGAAATCTACGGATCTATGAGCATTCCCAATAAAATAGAACTTGATGGTTTGCTATACGTCCTGGACAGGCTTCCGGAAGGGATAGAGGAAACTGCTTTTGTGCACCTCACTTCTGACGAAGGTTTTGAAAAAGGCAGTTTTGAAATTATCGTTCCTAAAAAAAGACGAAGAAACTGCTACAGAATTGATGAACATCAGATGAATATTGAGGTTCTCCTCGGCCGTTCGGAAATTTACGATATTCTTACCCATCTTACATTCCTTTATATAGAAGCAGATAAAATCCGGGAATTAGCCCACAATAAAGATGAGAATTATAAGCCCTCCCGAACCTGGAGAATTATAGAGGAAGTAGCCAAAGGTGAGCGGAAAATGAGCCGAAAAGAAAAAGAAGTAGCACTCATTCATCTGTCATCACTTATGGGAAGAACTTTTGATGAAGTCCTGAATGCTTATAACAATTTCGGGAGCGACAAAAATCCAGACAGGCTTTTTAAGATTATTTATCATCTCGGAAATGCAAGTTTAGAAGACATGAAGGGCAATCGTGAACGGGAAATTTTCTTCAGTGCTGTTTTGAGAGAGCGTGTCGGACATCATCTTTTCGGGGAAAAATGGGCCAATAATGTGAAAGAAGTTTTGGCTGACAACGATCTCCAGATGCGAAATCTTCACATCATTTCAGCGAACATGCATTCTGTGAAAAACATGTTGTTTGCTAATGATGCGATCGGGAAAAGAGCTACCAAGGAAGTGGATTATTCACTTTATGAAGAAATAAGCAATAAAAAAACACTCCAGGAAAAAGTTCTAGATCATTCGTTAGATTCGGGACTTATATATATTAATGATGACAGCGGAAGTAATATTGATGTTCAAATCATTGATTTGAGCAAAACCAATCTGAAGAATACTCCTTTTTCCGGCATAAAATACAGCGGAGATGATGTGATTTTGGTGTTTGATTACGCCTTCGGCGAACAAGCTTTTGAGGTGATGGACGAATTGCTTCGACCTTATGAACACAATCAGGAAGTGTACACAATGCACGTGAAATCCATCTCCATTATGGGAAAAGCAGGGATTCTGACCGGAGCCAAAGGTGATATTATGATTCCGACTTCTCATATTTTTGAAGGAACGGCAGATAATTATGTTTTTGAAAACGCTTTGAAGCTGGAAGATTTTGAAGATGATGAAATAAAAGCGTTTGAAGGGCCGATGATTACTGTTTTGGGAACTTCACTTCAGAATAGAGACATTCTCACTTATTTCATGAATACAACATGGAAAGCCGTCGGACTGGAAATGGAAGGTGCTCATTACCAAAAAGCTATACAGGTCGCATCCAGCATCAGACACCATATTTCACCCGAACTTTTTGTGTGTTATGGTTATTACGCATCAGATAATCCTCTGGAAACAGGAGGCACATTGTCCTCGGGAGGATTAGGCCTTACCGGAGTAAAACCCACATACATGATTACTCTCAGAATTCTTGAAAAGATTTTAAAATCATCGGATCAAAATTAAACCTTAAATTAATATAATAAAAGCCATCAGTTTCTTCTGGTGGCTTTATTTTTTATAAGGTTTTAGCTGCTATTTCGTTCCATTTCTTACGGTCATGTTTGTACAGTTTCACAGCATTTACTTCAAAACGATCCCGAAAAGTCTTCGTTTGGTATTCCATCCATGATTTTCGGTAGTTTTCCGGAGATAAATCGCGGTATGCCACGGTAAGATGCGGACGAAATTTCGAAACTCTGTAGTCGAACATTTTCATTGCCGAATTTATTTCCTTGAAGAGCGCTGTGAGTTCAGATTCATTTTCAGGTTTAATGAAAATCGCCGGGCTTTTAGAATTAGGAAAAGAACCAAACCCATTCAGATGTACCGTAAATGGTTTTGTTGTAAGAGAAATGTCTTTAAATTTTGAAATGAGTGCTGTTTCCTCATCGTCACGAAGAGAAAAAGGCGGGATAATCGTTATATGCGGAAAATTACTGTACGATTTGGATGAAGAAAACCGTTCGGCAAAATCTTTCTGTATCACCCTGATTTTGTCGATCAATTCGTTGTGAGGCTCCACTGCAATGAAATACAGGCTCATAATTTATGGATAAATTTATTTCAGTAATGCGCCGAAAGTATCTCCCTGTGTAATATCACCTGTGTTGTATCCTTTCATAAACCACTCTCTGCGCTGAGCCGACGATCCGTGCGTGAAACTTTCCTGATTTACATATCCCTGCGAACGTTTTTGAATATTATCATCACCTACGGCTTCCGCAGCATTGATGGCAGCTTCAAGATCTCCGGGTTCAAGAAAACGTTCGCGGTTCTCCGTATATTTTGCCCAAAGGCCCGCGTAAAAATCCGCCTGCAATTCTGTAGCAACAGAAATTTGATTCATATCAGATTCTGAATATCTGCCGCTTCTTCTTAGTTGTTCCGTTTTATTTAAAGTACCGAGGAGATTCTGAACATGATGTCCCATTTCATGCGCCATCACATAAGCTACAGAAAATTCCGTTACCTGAGCGCCAAAACGGCTTTGCAATTCTGAAAAGAAACTCATGTCCATATAAACCGTTTGATCTGAGGGACAATAAAAAGGGCCCATTGCCGCTTGAGCCGTTCCACAACCGGATTGTGTAGTTCCTTCAAAAAGTACGACTTTTGCGGGATCGTACTGCAAATTGTTCTCGGAAAAAATGGCAGCCCAGGTTTGTTCATTCTCGGCGGTAATCATAGAAATAAATTCTTCTATTCTTTTTTCTTCAGCAGTAAGTGCTCTTTGTTCTGTTGGAGCAGCAGTTTCCATTCCGGAACCCAGAATAGCAGAAGGATCACCTCCAAGAAAAAAAACAATAGCAGCTATAATCAGCGTTCCCAAACCGCCGCCTACCAGCATTCCGCCGCCTTTACCACGACGGTCATCCACGTTTCCGCTTCGGTCTCCAGTCCATTTCATAAATTGAAAATTGAATTAAATCTTAATGAGTCAAATATCAAAATTAATATAGATCTGTATTTTACAGTTGCGGGCAGCTTGTTTATATAATTTTTTCTTTTGAATTTTAAGTTTCGCCAAGAAAATTAATGATGGCGTGAAAAATTATTTTACTGCTTTTCTGCCTTTTTTCTAAGTCTTATTTGTTCAGCATATTATTTTTCAACCAATAAGAAGTGGATTGATATACCGAAACAATTTCATTCACCAGATTCTGATCCGGTTTATCAAGAAGCGTTTCATTATAATAAACATTGATTCCCTGATTATTATTCTCTGGTTCACTAAGTCTCAGTGAATATTGTCTTACTCTTTTTGTAGGCGAAATAACGGTAAGGCGGTCATTTTTAATCAAGCCTAAATCCTGATAGGTCGCAATATAAGCTCTTGGAATGTACGTTTCCTTGCGAACATCCTGGCCAAGAAATTTAGAAGTATAACTAAAGTTCAAAAGTCCAAAAAGAGTTGGCATCACATCAATTTGTGACATTAATTGATCATACTGCTGTGGCTGGATAAAACCTTCGGAATAGATCATTCCCGGAATCCGGTATTTGTCGAGCGGCAATTCTGTTTTTCCTGCACTGGAAGCGCAATGATCGGCTACAATAACAAATACGGTATTGGAGAACCACGGCTGTTT
>JADMKO010000175.1 GCA_015478785.1 Chryseobacterium sp.
GATTCGCGGTCAAGAGATGTTGTTTCGAAAGAGAGATTGGAAGAAATTCAATGCAGTGAAATGACGGATAAAATGAAGGCGTTGTTCAGTTTTCCTTTTGAAATCTTCTTTTATGGAAAAGGTTTTGAGGAATTTAAAAACAACATTGAACCGTTTATTCAACCTGAATCTTCGCCAATACCGCCGAGAAAAGAATATCCTGAACCCGAAACGACGGACAAAGTGTATTTTGTAGACTATGATATGGTGCAAATGGAAATGGCAAAAGTGGGGAAGGGTGCCGCAGTGGATACAAAGGACTTCGGAAGGATGAATGTCTTCAACGAATATTTTGGAAGCGGACTTTCGTCGATCGTTTTTCAGGAAATCCGCGAAAGCAAGAGCCTGGCGTATTCTGCGTATGTCGCTTACCAGGCGAATAACGAACTTCAGCATCCGGATTATATTACGGCGTACATCGAAACCCAGCCCGATAAATTACAAACGGCTGTGGAAACCATGCAGGAACTCATGAATGAACTTCCTCAGGTGGAAATCCAGTTCAGTAATGCGAAGAATACTGCACTGAAACAACTGGCGTCCGCAAGAATTACCAGAACCAATATTTTCTTTAACCATCTAAGGCTGAAAAGATTGGGAATCGATTATGATTTACGGAAAGATATGTACGAAGAAATTCAAAATCTGTCTTTGGAAAAGCTGACTCAGTTTTACAATTCAAAAGTAAAACCGCTCCGGTTTAATGTTGCACTGCTGGGAAAACGTGAAAATCTGGATATGAAAGCGGTTCAGAAAATGGGAGATTTCGAGGAACTGAGCCTAGAAGAAGTGTTCGGGTTTTAAATAAAACAGCCCTCAGGTCATCTGAAGGCTGTAATGTTTTATTTAACAATTTTCATTTCATTGATGAGCCATTTGGCATCGGCATATTTATCAATGATAAACAAAATGTACTTGGAATCTACCATGATATTTCTGCTGAAACGCGGATCGAAATTAATATCACTCATGGTTCCTTCCCACTGCCGGTCGAAGTTCAAGCCGATTAAATTTCCGTTCGCATCCAGTGCCGGACTTCCCGAATTTCCGCCGGTGGTGTGATTGGTTGCAGTGAAGTTTACAGGAACTTCGCCGTTTTTATTGGCATACACTCCGTAATCTTTTTTGTTGTACAAATCGATGAGTTTTTTCGGAACATCAAATTCATAATCTCCCGGAATGTATTTTTCCATCACTCCGGATAGTGTAGTCTGATAACCGTAATACAACGCATCTTTCGGATTGGATCCCGCTACTTTTCCGTACGTTACACGCAATGTGGAATTGGCGTCGGGGAAGAACGTTTTGTCTTTATCCGTCGCCATTTGCTGTCCCATATAGGTTTTCTGAAGGTCGTCAATCTGTGTCTGATACGTGTTGTATTGATCGTTGCTGTTCTTCATATAAGCGTCGCGCAGGGAAGCAAATAATTTGAGCAGCGGATCGTTTTTCAGATTCTGAACCAAAGCATTCCGGTCAGCAAATACTTTGTTGATGTCATTGTAAACAGTCGCTCCGTTCATTGTTCCTCTTCCGGAAATCACTGAGTTTTTAGACCAGTTTTCAATGGTATATAAATTCTTGTTTTCATCAGAATATTCATTTTTAAAACCTGCCGGAAGAAAAGTTTCCGGTGTTTTTTTGGCGTATAACGCAAGAACTTTTGCTGTTACTTTCGCATCGAGTTCTCCATCGTAATCTTTATAAAATCCTGAAAGCCTGTCTCTGAAGGCGTCTGCAGTTTTGGTGTCCATTTTTCCGTTTTCTACCGCAGTTATGAAACTGAGATAGTTGCTTGCTAGGGTAAGGGTTTCTGCATTTCGCACCACTTCACCATAGTAAGCCCGGTTCAGAGCATAAGGTGCCTGTGCAGTATAAAGCCTGTTGAATTCATCAATTGTGGATTTCACTGCCGGATTTTGGGAAGCCAGTTTCTGTTCATACGCTTTCTTTTTGGAAACGGCATCGGATTTTTCAAGGCCTTCTATTTCGCCCTGCCATTTTTTCCAGGCGTTGGCAATTCTCGCAAATTTGGATGCATATTTTATTCTTGTGGCATTGTCCTCGCGCATTTTCTGATCGAGTTCCTTCAGTGTCACCTCCCGGACTGCAATCATTGCCGGATCTATTTCGGTAACAATTTTTTCTACGGCTATCGACGGAAGATACTGTTGCGTTCTTCCCGGAAACCCGAATACGAAAGTGAAATCGCCTTCTTTTTTATCTTTAATGGAAATCGGGAGGAAGTGTTTTGGCTTGTACGGAACATTATTCGGGGAAAATTCAGCAGGCCTGTTGTTACTGTCCGCATACACTCGGTACATCATGAAATCTCCTGTATGTCTTGGGAAAACCCAGTTGTCGGTATCGGAACCGAATTTTCCGATAGCACTCGGCGGCGCGCCTACCATTCGGATATCTTTAAAAGTATCAATGATATAGGCGTAATATTTATGGCCGTAATACACAGGCCGAATCACTACTTTCTGTCCGGGTAAAGTGGTAAAAGATTTGGAAACGACTTCGATATTATTTTTGATGACATCTTCCGCTTGCTGCGGCGTCAGTCCGGCAGTATTTCCAAGAATTTGGGTGGTTACTTCCTTGATGTCAACAATAAAATCTACTGTTACTCCGGGATTGGGAAGTTCTTCGCTCATATTTTTCGCCCAGAAACCATTGGTGAGCAAATCATTTTCCAACGTTGAATGTTTCTGAATATCATCGTAACCACAGTGATGGTTGGTGAGCAACAACCCTTTCGGGGAAATAATTTCTGCAGTACAGCCGCCGTCAAACTGTACAACGGCGTCTTTAATAGAGGGTTTGGTGGCATCGAAAATCTGTCTGGCAGAAATCTTCATGCCCATTTCTTTCATTTCTTTTTCATTCAGTTCTGTCGGGATCCACATTCCGCCGTGTTGCTGGGAAAAAGCCATTACAGATGGCAGAAGCACCGTGGAAAGCAAGATATGTTTTATTTTCATTCGTAAAAAATTTGCTTTAAAAATACGGAATTTATGTTAAACCGATCTCCTATAAAATTTTAGTATCAAAGGGACAGAAAAATGGAGATGTAATGCAAGGAGATCTAAGTTTTTAATTCGTAACAAGATATTGATAATAGCCGAAGCCGCGAAATGTCGGATTAATTTCGAAATGAAAGCTGCGACATGTCGGTAAAATGCTGTCAAATTCACTTAATCTAAGAATTATATACGATTAGCGTGCAATTTTATAATGGAGTAATCGGTGTTCAAAATTAAATTTGTATGCAAATGGAGCTCACACATCAGGTCATTACTTTATTTCTTCTTGCACTGCCTGTCGCGTGCATTGCATGGACGGTAACACATGAGGAAATATTTCGTGAAACACGGGAGTTCTGTAAGAGAAAATCTGAAGAATGCAGCAAACTGTACCAGCGAAAATTCTTCTACCTTTTCACGTGCGAATATTGTTTTAGCCATTATGTGACTCTTTTTCTCTTGTTAGTAACCGGTTTTAAGATGGTGTATGATGACGGAAGAGGATATATTATTTCATTTTTCGCATTGGTTTGGATGGCCAATATCTACATGACAGCTTTCGGAATACTGCGCCAAATGCTGAAAGTAGAAAAACTGGAGGGCAACCTGAAAGACAATGAATGGCACGAAGTAAAAGAAGAAATTAATTTAGATGATAAAAAATAAATTATGGAAAATAAAGAAAGACTACAGGAATATGTTTACGACGATTATAAAGTAGTCACCAATTTTGAAACCTATGAAGATGCGGTACATTATGCTGCCGAAACCGGTGGTGAAATGGTAGAAATCGGTTTTGTAGACGGATCCGATAATCCGTTGGCGGATGATACAGCTCAGTTGATGAACATTAAAAAACCCTTTAGAATTGGCCTGGATCCGGAATATACGGTCTATTATTCTGAAGATGAAGGTTTTCAGGAAATGGCTCAGAATATCCTTGAGGAAATGAAAGAACTGGAAGACGATACATTACCCGAGGACTGGATCGACGATCAGAATATCGCTACCGGCGACCGTATTATTGTGGTAAAGGACGGCGAAATAAACACGGTGACGACTCGTGAAAGAATCAAATACCTGATGCGTGGAAATCTCTACGAAATCGCAGTGAAATTACCAAATTAACTCTCTATATAAGAGCGGCCTGCCTTTTTAAAATTCCTGATTTTTCAAATAATTGATGGCCGCTCTGCTTTATTTCATAACTGTCCCGGCAGTTATTTTTTTGTCATTTTTCTGGTGATGGTGCTGTTTTTCAAATAAATTCTAATGAAATAATTCCCGGATTTCAGATCGGATACATTCAGGGAATTATGCTGCACACCTTCCGAACGAAGCAGTCTCCCGGAAATATCCAGAATTTCAACTTTCACTACTTTTTCTTTGGTTTTAAAAGTCAAGACATCAATCACTGGATTTGGGTAAATCCGCAGTTCATCCGCTGTTTCTACCTCGCTTGTAGAAAGCGTAAGAATATTGGTAACGTACGTATTGGTAATAATAGGCGCGTTGTAATCAAAATAAATTCCTGCGGTATTGCTGAAACTGTCTCCGTTATTCAAAGTAGATTTCGTTTTAATTTTAAACGCGACATACCCGTCATTCGTTGCATCATCAAAAGGCAGTTGTATATTTTCAAAAATAAATTCTACCGTGTTCGGAGCTGTAATTCTGGTTACAAAACTGTGGCTTGCATTCAGTGCAATCAGGGTGTTGATGTCAAATTTGTTAGTATCGATCACATCTTTCACTACCACATTCTGAGCATTAGCCGTTCCTGTATTTTCAAAACGGATCAGATAATGAACATAATCCCCAACTTGGCTTTGTGAAATGGACGATCCCTGCAAACAGGTTTTATCGTTGGGATCGTAGGAGTTTTCAACGGTTTGGTTCAGTGTGAATGTATTGTCTGCCGGAGTTTCATCGGTGAGTCCTGTAACAAGCGAAGTGAAATGTAGCACATCACCACCGTTCAGCGGAGGAGTGGCAGTCGGAGTATTGAGAACAAAAGTTACCGTCATTTCCCTGCTTTCAAACGGATTCAAATTGCTGAAATTCCAGCTTAATAAACCTGTACTCTGCGAATCCGGAACTATGGTAGAAGTAGAAAAATTCATCACATTATCGTTGTAATTGAAGGTCACACTTCCGGACTGGACTCCGGTTCCTTTATTTTTATAAACGATTTTATATTGTGCATTAAAACCGGGTGCAGCAGGAGTTGCGGGAATGATCAAAACTTCCAGGTCGTTATGAGATCCATTCGCCGTAAGGCAGAAATTTTGAGTTAGCGGACTGGTTTGTGTCGGGAAATCAGCGATCAGAGAACTCGGTGTCACATTAAAATAAGTGGGATTTTCCAAAACAGGAGTAATAGTGTGAGTTCCCGCCTGCACAGGGATGGAATAATTACCGGATGCATTGGCGATTAAACTTCCTGTAAGTGCTCCATTGGTAATGTTGAATTTTTGAAAAGGTTGTGCGGGGTCGCTAATGTCGCAACCATTATTGTTTATATCATATTTTACATTTCCATCTATTGTGTAAAAAATTCCGCCCGGAGTGAAGGAACAGTATGAACTTGCTTGGGTATTATTTTGTCCGTTGGACAATAACAAATTTTTAACAACATCTACCTCAATATCATCAGCACAAATGAATTGCAGATTTGGATTGTCCGAGAAATTGACAAAGTTTTGAGGTTCAAAATTATCAATACCATTTTTTATGAACAGTACTTCAAGAAAAGGATTATGACTACACGTGATATAATGCAAATTGTGATTTTGACTAAAATCCAGATTCGTAAATAAATTATTATTGCAATATACACTGGCCAATAAAGGCATATCTGCAAAATTTAGATTTGAGAATTGATTATTATTGATCCGTAGGGAATTCAGATTTGGAATTTGATTTGTTGAAAGACTTGTCAGTTGGTTGTTGCTGACATCCAGATACCCAAGAGCAGTGTTGTTTTGCAAATTTATTTGAGTCAATAAATTATCCGAAAGAACAGCAGATTGCAAAAGAGAAAGGTTGCTAATATCTATGAAGGTAAGTTGATTGTTGAGCAAACTAAGAGCGGAAAGAGCAGTGCAACCGGAGATATTCACACTTTGCAGTTGATTGTCAGGGCAAATAAGCTGAGTCAGGAGCGGAGAATTTTCTACATTTATACTCGTCAGGGAATCATTATTGTAGATAAATATTTTTTTTATTCCGATCGAACCTTGGAAATTAATTTGCGATAACAAAGGATTAGTGGAAATTTCGATGTCCTCTAAATTGGTCAGATTACTGAGGTTAAGATTGGAAATTTGCGATGATTCTAATTTTATTTTTTTCAATAATGGACAGTTGTTCACATCAATGTTTTGTACCGTCATAGGCATCGCAAAAATCTCTATATTGTCTACCACCGGACTTTGAATGGTGATGGAATTTGCAGAAACAGACTGTAGTTTCACCGTTTTTAACGCAATATTATTTTGGATGTTCCATGAAATAACGAGGCCGTTGTCGATCTTTAAATACTCCAGGCTTGGAAAATTGCTGAGATTGGAAACAGCACTGGTAAAGTTTGGGTTATACAAAGCCAGACTTTTCAGCATGGGAAATTCATTCAATCCGTCAAGATTGGTGATGTTGGTGTTATTCAACTGAAGCATTAATGCATTTACTTGCTGCGCTTCAGATACCTGAATTTCACCATCATTATTCGTATCAATCTTTATAGAATTATTATTAATGTCTAAGGCGCCTCCATTGGTAGGGCTGAAAGAAAGCAATAACGCCTTAAAATTCGCATCCGGAATATTCACAATTTGTGAAAACGAAAAATGAAATGCCAGAAATGTTAAGAAAATATAGAGTTTTTTCATACGGAAATTTTTCCTAAAGTTAAACATTTTTTCCTATTCACTGAATCACTCTTTCTTTATCAAATCCAGAAACTGCTGTTCATCAAGAATTTCTATCGTTCCGATGGTTTGGGCTTTCTTCAGTTTGCTTCCTGCTTTTTCGCCAACCACAAGGTAATCCAGGTTTTTTGAAACCGCCGAAATATTTTTTCCGCCGTTTTTTTCCACCATTTCTTCTGCCTGTTCGCGCGTGAAAAGAGATAGTTTTCCGGTAAATAGAAAGGTTTTCCCCTCCAGAATTGAACTTAAAATTTCATGTTGCGATTCGCCTTTTTCCAGTTGTACGCCGTACGATTTCAGTCTTTCAATCATCAATAAATTTTCCTGATTGCTGAAAAACTCAGTGATGGAAAACGCAATTTTTTCACCAATATCTTCTACCTGACACAACTCTTCGATGGTCGCCTTTTTAAGTGCCTCAATCGTGGGAAAATTCTTTACCAGTTTCTTAGCCACCGTTTCTCCCACATGCTTGATTCCGATTCCGAACAGTACTTTTTCAAAGGGAATTTCTTTCGATTTTTCAATACCCGAAATAATATTCTGTACCGATTTTTCAGCCATTCGTTCCAAAGGAAGCAGTTGTTCTTTCGTTAAAACATAAAAATCCGCAGGATTTTCAACCAGTTTTTCCCGGTACAGTTGTGCGATGGTTTCCTGACCCAGGCTTTCAATGTTCAGCGCTTTTCGCGAAACATAATGAATCATTTTTCCCACAACCTGAGGCGGACAATGCATTTCATTCGGACAGAAATGGATGGCTTGATCTTCAATTTTCACCAGTTCGGTACCGCATTTCGGGCAATTGCTAATATACTGGATTTCCTCACTGTCAGATGCTCTTTTTTCAAAATTTACGCCGACAATTTTAGGAATAATTTCGCCTCCTTTTTCCACAAAAACAAAATCATTTTCATGCAGATCCAGTTTTTTGATGATATCTTCATTGTGCAGCGATGCTCTTTTCACCACCGTTCCGGCTAATAAAACCGGTTTCAGATTGGCTACCGGAGTGATGGCGCCGGTTCTGCCTACCTGATACGAAACGCTTTGAAGTTCGGTTTCCACTTTCTCGGCTTTAAATTTGTAAGCCATCGCCCAGCGTGGTGATTTTGCCGTGTAACCTAATTGTCTTTGTTGCTGTAAAGAATTCACTTTCAATACAATGCCGTCAATTTCAAAAGGCAACAGATGGCGTTGTTCGTCCCAGAAATTGATAAAAGTTTTTATTTCCTGCAGGTTTTTGCACAATTGCGCCTGATCTGAGATTTTAAAACCCCACTCTTTAGCGTTTTGCAAAAGTTCCCAATGGGTTTCCACAGGTGAATTTTCAGCAACAAACTGATAGAGTACCGCCGAAAGCCCGCGTTTTCTGACTTCGCCGGAATCTTGTGTTTTCAGGCTTCCGGATGCTGTATTTCTCGGATTCATAAACGGATCCAAACCTTCTTCTTCACGCGCAGCGTTTATTTTATCAAAGTTTTTTCTGGTCAGATAAATTTCACCCCGCATATAAAATTTTGGAGGAAAATTACCTCTCAAAGTAAGCGGAATGTCCGAAATAGTTCTCACATTGGCCGTTATTTCATCTCCCTGAAAACCGTCGCCGCGCGTTACAGCCTGAGACAATTTCCCGTTTTCATACAGAATCGAAATAGAAGCGCCGTCGTATTTCAGTTCCGCTACAAATTCCACGGGTTCATCAATGGTTTTGATGATGCGCTTTTCCCAGTCTTCAAGATCATCAAAATCGTAGGAATTGTCCAGAGAATACATTCTGAACTGATGCTGCACCGTGGGAAAATGCTTGGTAATTCCGCCGCCAACACGCAGGGTAGGGGAATTGGGATCGTGAAATTCGGGATGTTTCAGTTCCAGTTCCTGAAGTTCTTTCAGTTTTAAATCAAATTCAAAATCTGAGATAACCGGCTCATCCAAAACATAATAACTGTAATTATGCTGATGCAGTTCTTCGCGGAGTTTTTCTATTTTCTGTTGAATATTTTCGGGCATAATGGTGCACATGATTTGTACAAATTTAAAGTTTTGAAATGAAAAATAACAGTAAGCTTTGGAATCGTTATTTTTGCAAAAATTTTGTGATGCAATCGTACCTTGAATTTGATTTTAAAATAAATCCTCTCACTCCATGGAATGAAATTCTGATGGCGGAACTGATCGAGATTGGTTTTGACAGTTTTACCGAAGAAAATGACGGTATTCTGGCGTATATTCAGAAAGATTTATTCAGTGAGGAACAGCTGGAAAACGTCGGAATCCTGCATCGTGAAGATATTGAAATTTCATTTACTTATCAGGAAATGCCGAATATCAACTGGAACGAGGAATGGGAAAAGAATTTTTCGCCGATCAATGTAGAAGATAAAGTGCTGATACGTGCGGAGTTTCATGATCCTGATCCCACGATGCATGAAATCGTCATCCAGCCGAAAATGTCCTTCGGAACAGGCCATCATCCCACGACGCATTTGATGATTCAGCAGATGCTTGAAATGGATTT
>JADMKO010000176.1:0-8476 GCA_015478785.1 Chryseobacterium sp.
CTTTAATTTCTTTGGCGGCGAACTGGAATTTAAACTCATGTCGATGATGGGATATGATGCTTCCACCATGGGAAACCACGAGTTCGACAATGGCCTAGAAGGATTTAAAAAAGCACTTCCTCAGGCAAAATTCCCATTTCTGTGTTCCAATTATGATTTTAAAAACACCCTTATCGACGGCTTTACAAAACCTTACAAAATATTCAATAAAAACGGAATCAGAATCGGAATTTTCGGTCTGGGAATCGAACTGAAAGGTCTGGTTGGAAAAAAGCAATACGGAGAAACAAAATATTTGGATCCCGTAGAAATTGCCCAACATTATACCCGTTTTCTGAAAGAAGATAAAAGATGTGACTTGGTCATTTGCTTATCTCATTTGGGATATGAGTACCCCAACCCATCTGATAAAATATCAGACCGCATCTTAGCTTCCAAAACTGAACATCTGGATCTGATTCTCGGCGGACACACCCATACTTTCCTGAACGAACCTCAATCGGTTCAGAATTCTTCAGGGAAAACCGTGATCATCAATCAGGTAGGATGGGCAGGACTTCTTCTTGGCCGTCTTGATTTTTTCTTTGATAATAACAAAAAAATACAGAATATTTCCTGGAGAAATCAGGTGATAGATCATCAAATTACAGCTTAAACAAAGATTTATGAAAAAAATAATTTTGTTTTCCACCTTCGTACTGGCATTAGGAATCTTCCACGGACAGTCCATTTCATCAAAAAAATGGAATGATTTATTTTCCTATAATAATGTTTTGGCGATAAAACAAAATCAGGGAGAAATAATAGCCGCTACAGAAAACGGAATTTTTTATTACCATCCTACTTCGGGGGAAATCACCAAATTATCCAAAGCTAACGGACTTCATGAAGTGAAAATCACAGCTTTCGATTATAATCCCGCTACCAAAACCGGACTTATTGGATACAGGAACGGCTCCATGGATGTCATTACCCCAAGCGGAATTACATATATTGTGGATATTCCCATTGCTACCGGATTTAATGGTGATAAAAGAATAAATCATATTGCCATCACCGGTGACAAAGCCGTTGTTTCTGCAAATTATGGCGTTTCTATTTTCGATTTAAAAAAGAAAGAATTTTCACAATCCGCATTCTTCGTCACAGGATCCACTTTTGAACCTGCTCTGGAAGCGGTGATGCACGATAACGTCGTGTATGCTGCCACCGCTACCGGATTAAAAACACACGAAATCAATGTCACTTTCCCCGTATACAGCAACTGGCAGACCTTAACTGCAGGCAGTTTCAAACACACGGATGTAGAAGGAATTATTGCATTCTCAACAGCAAATACAGTGTACTATGGTTCCGGAACTGCTTTTAATCAAATCCCTCAGACGTTTGCTGACATCAGCGATGTTGTAGTAACAGAGCAACATATTATTATTACGGATCAGGAAAGAATTTATGTATACACAACAGGTGGTATGGCTCAAACCAACTTGGGCGTTGGTGAAACCTGTAATACAGCGAACTATATCGGCGGACAGGTTTATGCCGGCACAAAACTTTCAGGATTAGTTGACACTTCCAAAAGAAAAATAAAACCAGACGGCCCTTTTAACAACCGGGCTTACAGACTGTATGTGAATGGCGAAAAATTGTGGGTGGCTACTGGTGCCCGAGCAGACCGGTATAACGCCTCAGCACCAGATCCGCTGAATTTAGGATTTTATTATTTCAATGGAATGCAATGGGTATATTCTTCTAATTTTCTCGACAATACCACGACGGTGTATAACGTGCTGGATGTCGTTCCCAATCCTGCGGACTTTAATGAAGTTTTTTTTGTGAATTACACGGAACAACCTGGACAGGGGGTGTACAAAATGAAATATGAAGAGACGGGAAAAGACTTTTCTTTAGCGAAATTTTATCCCACTTCAGTTAATCATTCCTTTAATCGTCCTACAGGACTGGCTTTTGACAACAATAACGCACTCTTCGGGACTTTGACGGCCTTCCAGTTACCCAACGGAAGTTTCACTTCGGGGTTAATGGTGTATGATAAAGCTGCAGATGAGTTCAAAACTTCAGGGCTTATGTTACACAATACGGTACAAAAACCCGTAATTTATGAGGGAAAAATTTGGGTTCCTTTGCCGCGCACGAATGCTTTAATGATTCGCGATTATAAAAATACACCGCTCAATTTTTCCGATGACACCCAATTTCCGATCATGGATCAGAACGGGCTGCCTTCAAGTGCTCAGGGCACAATTTCCGTCGCATTTGATAAGAATGATGATGCCTGGATCGGAACCGATGCAGGACTTCGGATTATGAGTGATGCTTCCTCATCGTATCTTACTGACCCAAAACTGGAATCGATCATCATTGAACAAAATGGAATTCCTGAAGAACTTTTCAGAGATAATCTCATCCATCAGATTGAAGTAGATACCGGGAATCATAAATGGGTTTCGGTGGACAGAGGCGGAGTTTATTATCTTAGCCCGAACGGAGAGCGGATTATCAAACATTTCACGAAAGAAAATTCGCCACTTCCCACCAACAGTGTTACCGACATAAAAGTTGATCACAAAACCGGAAAAGTATATTTTGTGACTTTTGAAGGAATTGTCATGTATCAAAGTGATGTTGTGGATGTAAGTTCCAATTTTGGAAATGTGTTGGTGTATCCGAATCCGGTGGTTTATTCTCATTTCAAAGGACACGTGACCATCCGCGGACTGGCTGAGAAAACCAATATCCGAATTGTAGATACTGCCGGGAATCTGGTGCACCAGGCTGTGGCGAGAGGTGGATTTCATGAATGGAACCTGAATAACCAGCGGGGAAACAGGGTAGCATCCGGAGTTTATTTTGTTCTGATGACCAATGAAGATGGTACCGACAAAGCTACTGCTAAAATTGCGGTAGTAAACTGATGAAAACATACCGCGGATTTCTGCTTTCGTATGTCAAATACGGAGATGCTCATGCTGTTGTCAACTGTTTCACTGACGATGGTTTTCAGAGTTTTTTCATCAGAAATATTTTCTCAAAAAAAAGCAGACAGAGAGCATTTTTGGCTCCACTGAACGAAATCAGCCTGCATATTCAAATAAAATCCGGAATTCATGCGCTGCCTGAAGTTTCAAAAATGGAATTATTAAAGCATCCTGAGCTTCAGCAGCAGTACAAAGCCGGAGCCGTGTTGTTTTTCACCGCAGATTTTCTGTATCAGGTTCTGAGAAATGAACAACAAAATGAGGAAATTTATCACGAAATTTCAACCTTTCTCAAACATCTGGAAAAAGGAAATATGAATGTCCATTATATTCTTCTTACCCGATTTCTGAAGATATCCGGAATTCTTCCTTTATCAGGTAACGGCCGGTATCTGGATCCGGAAACCGGAACTTTCAGTGCTTCACAGACGCATCAGTTGTTGGATGAAGAAATTTCAGAACTTTGGAAACAAATAATCAGTGATGTCCATCCTTACGAAATAACTATTCCTTCAGAACTGCGGAAAAAATTTCTTGATAGTGTGTTTCTTTATTATCAGTTACACATGTCCGACTTCAGGATTCCAGCTTCTCTGGAAGTTGTACAGCAACTTTTTTGATTCGCTTTTCTTCATTTATGCGAAACCATTTTTCATAAATAAAAAGTGAAATAACTGCATATTGAAACCATTCAAAATCAAGTTTGAAACGAGTATTGGCAGCATGGCCAATCATGTAAGGAACAGTGAAATTGATAAAAACAAGTATTGAAAAATAAAAAAAACGGCGATGAAACCGGAAAAAATAGAGCAATGCAAAAACTGTCACAATATTCATCACTATTACCAGCAATTTCCGGCCAAAAAGAGCAGTGAATCCGTCATCATAATACCGAGCCGGAACATACCAAAGCAGAAATGCATTCTGAATCGCTTTTTTAAAAAAAACGGTTTCGTTTCCGTTCAGTACCCTTAATGTTTCCTTTTTGAATATTTTTTCCATCTCAAATTCGTTTACTGATTTTCTTAAATTTGAGGTGTATCTCTCGTGCTCTTCCGAAATAAGCTGTACATCCTTTATAATATTCACCTGTGGTACAAAGCCAAAATAAAAATTTTGCCAGAAAGGGGTTTTGGTAAGAATTATTTTATCGAAAACAATATGATTTCGGATAACCCACGGAGAATAAAATACTGAAATGGTGAATAGAATAAAAAACAGCGCTGAAAACCGGATTTTATTCCTCAAATAAAGATACAAAATCAAAAGAATGACCATCGGAACAGCGACCACTTGCGTCAGAAAAAGTGCTGCGCTGATGAATCCCAGCAAAATAAAATCCTTGTGATAAAATTTCCTCCCTGTATACATTTTAAAATACTGGTACAACCAGATTAAAAAAATCGGAACAAAAATATTGGTAACCTCTGCAACATTAGAATAATAAAAATAAACCGGTGAAAAAATGAAAAAATACGCCGTCAATACACCCGCCTTTTCTTTCCTGAAAACTCCTGAAATCCTGATGAGAAGAAGTGGTATAAAAAAATAAATAATATGTTGAGCAATGACCAGTGCTTCCAAAGGAAATGCCGGAAAAACTAACATAAACAGGCTGATAAATAAAGGATAAACCGGAAGTTTATAAGCTGTATGCCCTACATTTATAAATTCTGAATATATACCGTGCTGCACCAGATTTTTAGCAATGTGCCAGTCTTCAAAATATCCTCCGGGAAAATCAAGAGCAAAACTGTACGCTACTTTAGCCAGAAAAACAACCAGATTGAACATCATAAATGTTCGTAAATTCAGAAGTTTGTCAGGAGAAAGTTCAGGAAGTTTCATGTGTCAATTTAATGAAAATAAATATCCTCATACATGACGCCGGCCCGAACAGGCAGCGGAAGCGTATTTTCTTCGGGGACGATAGGGCAATTGTAATCATACGCATTATAAGCGCAATACGGATGATAGGATTTATTAAAATCCAAAAGAATTTCGTTCTCTTTTTCAGGAAGAGTTAAATCCAGATATTTTCCGCCACCGTAAGTCTCAGCGCCGTTGGTTTGATCCCGGAAAGGTAAAAATAAATAGTTTTTAAGCTGCTGATCTTCCATTAAATCAACGATTTGATATACCGAAAGTACCACTTCTTTTCCATCGAGTGTAAAATGAGCTTTTCCGTATTCAATAAATTGTTTGTTTTTCCCCGAAGAGGTGGGAATAAGCATTGGCTTTGCATCCGAAGTTCGTACAAACTTTGCGGTAATACTGTATTTCAAATCTATTGGAAAGAAAGGATGCTGGCGGAAATTCTTCAGATGTTCGCCTCGCAAAGGACTTTCCTTTGGATTTCTGTAAGATTCATTCAGGTTTTTCTGAAACTCACGAATGGAGGTCAACGAATTGTTGTCTCTTATTGCACAAGAAGTGAGAGAAAAGATGAATAGAAGAAAAAGGAAATTTTTCATGCCTCAGGAAATTTTTATCCGGTACACATCGGTCCGGTTTCTTTCGATCTTCGGAATATAAAATCCACCGGATTCCGGTATTTGTTCATCCAAACTAAATTGCTTACAGTCAGCAGGAAGCCCTGAAAACACGAGGGTGAACCAGAAATCTTTCATGGGTTGAACTTCTGTCCAGTACGGAAAAACGGAAATGTTTTCAGCATGAATCAGCTTACTGTGATGTCCGGAAATTTCATCAATTAAAAAAGTAGTCGGCCAAATTCGAATCAGGTTTCCTGGAAAAGGGTTCGCGGGATAACAAACATGGACAATCACCTGCTTTTCTTCCTGCGTTTTAGCCTGCAGTTCTTCTTTAATTTCTTTCGCAATAATGGGCTTTTTGATGGTGCTCATAGTCATGAAATTAAAACCATTCCTGAAAATCAATTCAGAATAGTGGTTAGTTTAGCGTATTGGCTTTCGGCATTCTGCTCCTCATACAAAATGGAATAAATAGTATCGATAATCGGAGTCTGAATATTTTTTTCTTTCGCTGTAGCATAAATCGAGTCGGCAGCATAGTATCCTTCTGCCACCATATTCATGGACTGAATGGCGGATTTTACAGTGTACCCTTTTCCGATAAGATTTCCAAGATTCCTGTTTCTGGAGAAAAGAGAATACGCAGTTACCAGAAGATCGCCCAGATACGCACTTTCATTCACATCGCGCGGTGCTTCGTAAATCGCTTCCAGAAAAGTCTCCATTTCGCGAATTGCATTAGAAACGAAAACGGCGGTGAAATTGTCGCCATAACCCAATCCGTTGGCAATTCCCGCTCCTATGGCATAAATATTTTTGAGAATCGCACTATATTCGTTTCCCAGAATATCTTTGCTGGAATTTACTTTTATAAAAGAGGAACTGAAAATCTCGTGCAGCGTTTTGGCAACCCCATCCTCCACTGTGGCAATGGTAACATAGGAAAGCCTTTCCATTCCAACTTCCTCGGCATGACACGGACCTGCAATCACCGCCTGATTTCGGAATCCAATTTCAAATTCCTCGCGCAGATAATGAGCCACCACATCATTCACTTTCGGAATAATTCCTTTGATGGCAGAAACAAAAATTTTTCCCGAATAGTCCACCGAAAGCTTGTCCATTGCATCAGACAAATAAATAGAAGGCGTTGCCAGAACGATGATATCACAGTTGGAAACGAGTTCATTAATATCTGCAGTAATTTTGAGATTTTTCAGGTTGAAGCTGACAGAAGTTAAATAAGTAGGATTGTGCCCACGCAGTTCTATGGCTCCTTTCACAAATTCGTTTCGCACACACCAGTGAACCAATTTGCAGTTTTCCACCAACATTTTAACAATTGCTGTAGCAAAACTTCCACTCCCCAAAACACCGACCGCGACTTCAGATTTTTTTTTTCTGCCGGTTTCGTTGTGCCTTCCGGATTTCCCCTTTATTTCAGCCATAATGATCAAGTAAATGCTGCAAAGATAGGCAAATTTTAAACGCTTCTTTAACAGCTCTTATATGATAAAAGAGATCTTTTACACAATTATTTTAAATGCTTTCCGTTTTAAATGAGCTAAAAAGTAAAAAAATGAAATGGCGGAAATATTTTTTATTTATTTTTACCGTCCTGAAAAAATTGAAGAGAAGCACGAATAATGAAAAAATTGTTAAGTAACAGGAAGGCCGTAGTCCTTCTTCTGAGCAGTCTGGTTATGCTGATATTTGCCCAAACTTTGCTCATCACAAAACTCTGGTTCGGAAAAGATGATAAAACTTATGAAATAAATTTGGTGAAGATCAATACACAGAAAGACAGTGTGGATTATGCCAAAATGAGAAACGATCTTCTGCTAATGGATCATACCGTTCATGATCTGAACGCATTTCTGAAAGCAAAAAAAATCTCCCACAACAGAATAGAAATACTAAAGAAAGACAGTCTTTCCAGCGCTGTTTATCTCGCAAAACAAGCCAATAGATATAGCCAGCAATTGGTGGATCTCCAACAAAAACTCATGCAGGTTCCTTTAGGACTGCCAACAACGGGTGCTATTTCGTCTAATTTCGGAAAGCGCAAAAATCCGATTCCTTACAGAACGGTTATGGCTTCAGTTTCTTCACCGAAAACAACACCGGCTCCCGCCAAACCATCCGCTAATCCACTTAAAATAAAAGAACTCAAAGTAATTTACGAAAAGGACAGCGTGGGGAAAATGGTGAAAAAGATTGTTCCCGTTTATGCTCCGGCAGATCCTAAACCTGAAACTGCGGTAATGGTTTCAAATAAAAGCAGTGCTGTAAAACCTGCTCATCAACATGTGGAAGCAGACCAGATTCAGTTTCACAAAGGAATGGATTTCGCTGTGCCTACGGGAACGGACGTCATTTGCACGGCTGCGGGAAAAGTCGTTTTTGCCGGCCAAAAAGGAGGTTATGGAAACTGTGTCATCGTCTCCCACGAAAACGGGCTCGCTACTTTATATGCGCATCTTTCGGATTTAAAAGTGAAAACCAACCAAATGGTCACTCCTCATCAGGTGATTGGAAAATCAGGAAACAGCGGGCGTTCTACGGGTCCTCATTTACATTATGAAGTTCACAGAAATAATGTTCCGGTGAATCCGAAACTGTTTATGAATTTGTAATTTCTAACGGCTACGAACGGTGAAAATGATGCGGAAATGCATCTTCGGGTTTCATTTTCAGAATATTCAACAGAAACCATGATTTCAGAAAACCATATCCGTAGGAAAATAACTGAATGTAGGCCGCTATTACCGACATTCCGGCGATGCTGATGTTGCGCGTTTTCCATAATGCATGAAATAATACCACCCAGGTGTAGAGTCCGTACAGCATCAGAACCAGACCTTTTTTCAGCAATAAATATTCTATAAATCCCAGAACAAAGCCGATGAGAAAAAGGGAAGGAAACATGAAAGAAAGTTTCACATATTTTGGATGCCGCTGATTGAGAATGGGCCGTGCACA
>JADMKO010000176.1:8486-9444 GCA_015478785.1 Chryseobacterium sp.
GCCGGGAAAATTTTCCAAAATCTGTTCTTCGTTTGTGATACACGCCGATGTCATCAAAAAAAGCGGTGCGGAAACCTTTTTCCCAAAGCGTCATGGAAAGATCCGGATCCTCTCCTATTCTCATCTCCGAAAAACCACCTACCGTCTCGAAAGCAGATTTTTTGACACCCATATTGAAACTTCTCGGCTGAAATTTCGTCACCGATTTTTTACTTCCGCGAACTCCGCCGGTGGTAAATACCGAAGTCATGGCGTACGAAATTGCTTTTTGCATCAGGTTGAATCCACGGTGTGCTTTATCTGCACCACCAAAAGCATCACAAGGAATTTCTTCGATATTTTTTTTGATATTGGCGATGTAATCCGTTTCTACAATCACATCCGAATCCACGAAAACAAACCAGTCATTTTTCGCCCTCCTCGCACCATAATTTCTGGATAATCCGGGCCCGGAATTTTCTTTCCTGAAAAACTGGATGTTTAAACTTTCATTGAAAAGCTCAACAGTAGGTCGCAGATTTATCCTGGAACCATCATCCACAACAATAATTTCAAACGCTTTGTCTGTTTGCCGGGTAAGTGAATTTAACAGTTCGAAAAGCTCATCTTTTCGGTTATAAATAGCGATGATGATGGAAATGGTATTCAAGATAACAAATTAATAATGTAACAGTTAGCGATTAATTTTCAAATTTACTTTTCTTGCTTCCCTCATACATCTCATATTGCAGAAATCTCGTTTCCAGTTTTCCGTTGTAGAGCTTTATTTTTCTTGAAGGCCTCAAACCGATTTTCTTCACCGCTTCCAGATCTGAAGAAATGAGCCAGGCTAAAGTATTGGGATAATGCGTCTTGAAAGTGTCGCCGATTTTCTTGTAGAAATCATCATCATCGATGGAAATTCTCTCATCATAAGGCGGATTAAAAACGATGAGCAACGGGAAATGTTCTTTTTTAC
>JADMKO010000177.1 GCA_015478785.1 Chryseobacterium sp.
GAACCGTTTCTTCAATTATTCTGATCTGCTGAGTATATTTTGGGCGGTGTTCTTTTTTATCATTGGTTATCAGTATTATAGAAATCGCGGACTGAAAAACGCTTTTTTTAAAAAGGCTGCCACCATCGCCAAAACGGTTGGCGTTTTAGCTGTTTTTGTGTTGATTTATTTTTTCCTTACGAAACCGATTTATCCACAGAAACTGGAGAATATTACCATTATCGAAGGTACTTTGCAAACAGATAAACCGGTGAAGGAAATTTACCTGATGGATCAGGAGCTCCAAAATAATATTGCCGTGATTCCCGTGGTGAACAATACCTTTCGCTGGGAAACCAAAGAATCTGTTCCGTTTTCCAATTATATTATTGATGTTGAAAAAAGATTTATCCCTATCGTTTTGTCTAAAGGTGATCATCTGCAGTTTGAAATTAAGAAAGATGACCGGAATTTTGATGTTTTACGAAAAGGAACCAGAAAAGCAGAAGTTGAATATCTGGACACCAATTCCAATACGTATTCCTCTTTTTATAACAAGACAGTACAAAATAAGGAGTTAGCCGATGAACCAAAAGAATTTTACCGGGAAGCAAAAAAAGAATGGGAAACCCTGAAAAAAGATCTTTCAAAATTCAGGACGAAAGAAAATATTCATTTCGGGGAAGATTTTAAGAATTTCAAAATGCAGCAAGGTGCGGTGAAAATGCTCGGTGCGCTGCATGATTATCAGATGATGACATCTTTCACAGACAAAGAATTTCAGATTCCTGCAGACTTTAAAAAAGAATTGGAAACCTCCATCAAAAAACCTGCAGAACTTCTGATGACGACCGATGAATACAAAGCTTTCCGGCTGAAATCATTGCTTCCAAAGGAAGGAACAAAAAATCCGGACAGTATTATTTTCGCAAAACTTTCTGCTTTACCAAGAAGTATCGAGAAAGACCGATTGCTGTCTTTTCAGTTGCTTAAAATATTGAAAATGACCAACGACGAAGAAAAACGAAATAGTTTATACGAAGAAAAGTCCGGCCAGTTCATGGATTCCCGATACATAGATCATGTCAACCGCCAGTTGGTTGTTATTAATAATCAGCAAAAAGGGAAGCCTTTTCCCGTATTTCAGTTTGAAAATGAAGATGGAAAAACAGTAAATCTTGAAGAATTCAAAGGCAAATATGTCGTCATTGATTTTTGGGCAACATGGTGCGCACCGTGCAAAGAAACCTCGCCTGTTTTTGAATACAGGGCAAAAGAATACGCCTTTTATAATAATGTTGTTTTCCTGGCGGCCAGTATTGATGAAGATAAAAATAAATGGAAACTGGGCATCAAAAATAATAAATCGGATGTGACCCAATGGTGGCTCAAGGATAACAAGGCTCTCAATTCTATCGGCGTACAGAGTATTCCGAGGTTTATGATGATTGATCCTGAAGGAAAAATTTACAATGCTGATATGCCAAGACCCGGCGAAACTGCTTTCCAGGAAATACTGGATGAAGTGTCAGGAACTCGATTTAATTTTAACATGATGTTTTAATATGAACTTGATGACAGAAAGAAATATCGTTATTTCAAATCCTGAAACCAAAGATTTCTTGGCAGACGCCTTTTATATAGAATCTACGGAACCGCTTCCCGTCGTTTTTTTCGTCCACGGTTACAAAGGATATAAAGATTGGGGAGCGTGGAATCTGATGGCGCTTGAATTCGTAAAAGCCGGTTATTTCTTTGTTAAATTTAATTTTTCCCACAACGGAACAACTCTGGAAAAACCTTCGGAATTTGCTGATCTGGAAGCTTTCGGCTTGAATAATTTTACGAAAGAGTTGTCAGATTATCAAGCTGTTATTTCACATTTTACTGAAAGAAAAGACGTGGATTCTAAGCGGATTGCCATTACCGGACACAGTCGTGGCGGCGGAATTACCGTGCTTCACGCGTTTGAAGACGAGCGGGTGAAGGTTCTAGCCACGATGGCGGGAGTTTGTAATTTTGGTTATCGTTTCCCAACCGACGAGAGACTGAAAGAATGGGAAGAAAAAGGCGTGATGTATTCTGAAAATGCCCGGACAGGCCAGCAAATGCCTCATGATTTTCAGCTGTATCGGAATTACAAAGAGAATGAAGAGCGTCTGAATATTCAGTATGCGGCACAACATCTGGAAAAACCATTTCTGATTGTGCATCCTGCCGAGGATGAAACGGTGAAAGAAAAAGAAGCTTTTCTCCTTCACGAATGGTGCAAAAGTTCTGAACTGAAGATGATTCCGGACGCTAACCACAGCTTTGGCAGCCGTGAACCCTGGGATGAAGGTTTTCTCCCGGAGCATCTGGAAGCAGCCGTTGCCGAAATTATTGAATTTTTAAATAAAAAACTGTAAACAGGGCCGTACAGATTCTTTTAAATTTGCGCATCAATAATAAACTATGGATTTTTTCACCGCTCTCGACTGGCCTAATTTTGCCAATCCGCAAATCTGGGTGTCACTTCTCACCCTTACGTTTCTGGAAATCGTTCTGGGAGTAGACAATATTATTTTTATTTCGATTATTTCGGACAAACTTCCTAAAGAAAAACAAAGGTTTGCCCGAAATCTGGGGTTGGCATTCGCAATGATTTTCAGAATCATTCTTTTATTGATGATCAGCTGGATTATTGGTTTGAAAGAACCTGTACTTACTCTGGATTGGCTGGAGGAACCGGGAAGCGATTTGCCTTTGCAACTCAGCTGGAAAGATATTATTCTTCTGGCCGGAGGTATATTTCTGATTGGAAAAAGTACACTGGAAATTCATCATAAAATGCAGGTAGATCAAGTGGAGAAAACCAAAAAACCGTCTGCGGCATCCAGTCTGATGTTTATGGTTATTTTCCAGATTATTCTGATTGATATGGTATTTTCTCTTGACAGTATTCTCACCGCAATCGGACTGGTGGATAATGTCATGCTGATGATTATCGCAGTGGTGGTTTCTATTGCGATAATGATGGTTTTTGCCGGGCCTATATCGAGAGTGATCAACAAACATCCAAGTCTGCAGATTTTAGCTTTGGCATTTTTGGTTGTAATTGGTGTAATGCTGGTTGCAGAAGGGATTCACCAGCATGTAAGTAAAAATATCATTTATTCCTGTCTTGCTTTCAGTCTGGCGGTGGAATTTTTAAATATCCGGATAAGAAGCAAAGCATCAAGAGTACGGAAACTGAATCCTGATCTGAAAAACAGTCTGGAAATTGATGATCATCAGGATCAGGATCTTTAGAAAAGTTTTAAAAATAAAAGGCTGCTTCCGGAATGGGAGCAACCTTTTTTATCATTGACCTGTTATCAATTTCCAGGCTTCACCGATTTTCTTTTCTGAAAGCAGTTTTTGTGCTTTAAGATGAATCTGCTGATCATCAGAATAATTTCCTTTCGGAAGTTCTTCTACGTTTGCCAGCATTCCAAGATCATTGCCCGTAAAAATGGTGCTGAGTTTTATGGCGTCGGGCAATTGGTCGAAACCGATTCCTTTCGTGACCAATGGTTTCGGAACTTCAAAAAGGTTGTCTTCGTTATTTCTTGAATACCAGTTGGCACCAAGCCTAGCTACAACATCCAGTTTTTTCTGATCCAAAAGTCCTTGGTCGTTCAGATATTCCTCACGGATATGAATTTTCACCACTTCACAAATAATAAGATTTCCAGCTCCGCCTTCAGTTCCCAATGGTTTTACTTCCTGTACTTTGCATTCAAAGTTGACTGGACATTCGGCAATTAATTTTGGCTTTATCAGATCCGCATCTTTCATAGTGAGCCCGGATTTAATGAACTCATTTTCCTCTTTATCATACTCTGTAGACGCCAGAGAAATCTGTTGAACGATAGGATAATTCACTGTTCCAATCACCACTTCCGGAACTTCCAGAATATTCTGCAGTGTGTGTTTGGTGGTATTGTCCCGAACTCTTCTCGCCGGTGAAAAAATAATGACCGGCGGTACCGTACTGAACATATTGAAAAAACTGAAAGGCGAAAGGTTGATATTTCCTTCCTGATCTATGGTGGAAGCCAAAGCGATAGGGCGCGGAGCAATCGCAGTTTGCATGATCATCTGAAGTTCCGGCGCCGAAACTTCTGAAGGGATGATTGTCTTCATTTTAAAGTGTAATCTATTGGAAAAAATTTATAAAATCGCAGGCAAAATAGTTCCGGTAACTTCACCGAATCCGACGCGGATATCACCTTTTTGCGCCCATCCTCTCATGATGACAGTATCGTGATCCTCAATAAATTTCCGCTCCTGTCCGTCATTTAATTTCAATGGATTCTGTCCGCGCCAGGTAAGTTCCAACATCGATCCGAAAGAATTGCTTTCCGTACCTGAAATCGTTCCGGAAGCGTACATATCGCCCACTTCCACATTACATCCGTTGACGGTGTGATGCGCCAATTGCTGACACATATTCCAGTACATAAATTTGTAATTGCTTTGAGAAATGAGCGCTTCGGTTCCTTTCGCAGGCTGCAGATACACTTCCAGCTGAATGTCAAAATTCTTATCGCCACTAAATTTCAGATAATCCAGAACTTCGGGTTCCTGTTGCGGAGAAGCCGTTCGGAACGGTTCCAAAGCTTCTAATGTAACGACCCAGGGAGAAACAGAACTTCCAAAATTCTTCCCTAAAAACGGGCCTAAAGGAACATATTCCCAGCTTTGAATGTCGCGTGCGGACCAGTCATTGAAAATCACCATTCCAAAAATGGCATCTTCAGCCTGAGAAGTGGAAATACTTTCTCCCATTTCTGTATTTTTATTGACAATAAAAGCCATTTCCAATTCAAAATCCAATTGTTTGCACGGTCCGAAAACCGGAGAATCAGCATCGGCAGGTTTCATTTGTCCTTTCGGCCTGTGGATATCGGTTCCTGAAATAACGATAGAGGAGGCTCTTCCATGATATCCTACCGGCAAATGTTTCCAGTTGGGCAATAGTGCATTGGCAGGATCCCGGAACATTTTCCCAACATTGGTAGCATGTTCGATACTGCTGTAGAAATCCGTATAATTTGGCACATGAACCGGCATCAGCATTTTTACTTGATCCAGATTGTAGAAACATTCTTCTATAGATTTTTCATCTTTTGAAAGCAGCGAGCCTTCCAGCAATAATTCTTGTATTTTTTTGCGCACTGCATTGGTGACCGGTTTCCCAAGTTCAATAAGTTCATTGAGCGTATAAGCTTCAAAAACATTGTCGTTGATGCCTTCCACATCATTAAAAAAGCCAAAGTCATACAGCGTAGCCAGGTCTATAACAATATCGCCGATTCGCGTTGCGCAGGCAATATATTCTTTATTAAAAACAGCTACTCCGAAGGGAATATTATAAATAGAAAAATCGGAATTTTCAGGATAGTTTACGAAAGATTTCATTGATATATTTTTTGATTAAATGACTGAATTCCCGACATTTTTCACGTCAGGTTTAGAACCCTAAAAATACTAAAAAAAGTTCAGAGACCGGCTCTAAACTCAGGGTTATTTTTATGATGATAAACTATTTCATTACCAGCGAATTCTCATCAATCCAGCGTTCCTGTGTGTTGATATCGGTAAGATAAAGATGGGTTTTCTGTTTTTTCAACAACAAAGATTTTACAACGGGAACGGAAAGTTTTTCGCGTTCCAGTGTATCAAATCTCAGCGAAATCATATTATGTCGTGTGCGGAACACATCTCCGGAAAAAACATTGGAATGCGATTTTCCTGTGGTTTTATCGTCAAATATTTCAATAAATGTTGCTTTGTTTCCTTTAAGAATGATAAAATGGCGTTCTGTATGATCTTCAAAATCTTTGATGAGAACAAATTTCTTATCATCCAGAGATTCGTTTTCGAGATTGCTGTTGACGCGTTTATTCTGTTCTAACTGATCTAATGAATAATTTACAGCATTCACCTGTGCCGAAGCCAGACCGAAAAGTAATAGGAAACTGAAGAGGAAGTTTTTTTTCATATTGTGTAAAATAAAGACGGACTGGCATGTACAAATACCAGTCCATTATTTTTGACAAATAAAATAGTTCTGTTAGAGAATTGTATTAAAGATTTCCTCTTCTCTCCTGTTCTCTTTCCAACGCTTCAAATAATGCCTTAAAATTTCCGGCACCGAAACTTTGGGCTCCGTGTCTTTCGATAATTTCGTAAAAAAGAGTAGGGCGGTCTTCCACGGGTTTGGTGAAGATCTGAAGCAGATATCCTTCTTCATCACAATCGATAAGAATTCCCAGATCCTGAAGTTTTTTGATATCTTCATCTATTTCTCCCACACGCTCAGGAACCATATCATAATATGCTTCAGGCGGAGCGGAGAGAAATTCTACACCTCTGGATTTCAGTTCAGTAACCGTTTTAATGATATCTTTGGTAGCCACTGCAATATGCTGCACTCCTTCTCCTTCATAAAAATCCAGATATTCCTCTACCTGTGATTTTCTCATTCCTTCTGCAGGTTCGTTGATCGGGAATTTGGCAAAACCATTTCCGTTGGACATTACTTTGGACATGAGTGCAGAGTATTCGGTATTAATTTGCTTATCGTCGAAACTTAAAATATTCACAAATCCCATTACTTCTTCGTACCATTTTACAACAGGTAACATTCTGTTCCAATCTACATTTCCTACACAATGATCTACATATAATAATCCTACATCAGACGGATTGTAATCACTTTCCCATTTTTCATAACCGGGCATGAAAGCACCATTATAATTTTTTCTTTCCACAAACATGTGAACTGTTTCGCCGTAAGTATATATTCCCGACATGCGAATTTCTCCATGTTCATCAGTAATGGTAACAGGCTCCAGGTAAGGTTTTCCACCGCGTTTTGTAGTTTCTTCAAAAGCACTATACGCGTCATCTACCCACAGGGCAAGAACTTTCACACCGTCACCGTGTTTTTTTACGTGTTCATTAATAGGGGAGTCTGATTTCAGTCCTGTGGTAAGAACAAGTTTGATTTTTCCCTGTTGCAAAACATAAGAAGCACGATCCCGAACTCCTGTTTCAGGGCCTGCATAAGCCAAGCTCTGAAATCCGAAAGCGGTTTTGTAAAAATGTGCCGCCTGTTTCGCATTGCCTACATAAAATTCAATATAATCTGTTCCATTAATGGGCAAAAAATTCTCTGCTTTTGCTATTTTTTCAGCAAATGTAAGTGTTGACATCTTGAAAGTTTGTTTAAGTTATGTAACGCAAGTTACGAATTTCCCTGAAATTTTAATAATTGATATAAGTTTAGTTTAAGTTTCAATATATAGTTGTTTGATATAAAATAAAGTCTATATTTGTATCAAGTAAAAAAGTAAAAGTTTCACTATGAAGGGCTGCGGTTCTTGAACTGCATCTATTTTTAGTAAAAGAGATCCCCGTTTCTATTGAGACGGGGATTTTCTTATATCGCGTGATCTTTGAATCTTTCAAAACAAAATTTATCCAGCATTTCCCGGTCGTCAGGATGTGCAATTTCAATAAGCGATTTGGCGCGCTGTCTCATATTCTGTCCATAAAGATTTACAGCTCCGTATTCCGTTACTACCCAATGAATATGACCTCTCGTAGTCACTACTCCAGCTCCCTGTTTCAGATACGGGACGATTCTCGGAAGCCCTTTTTTGGTACGGGAAGTAATGGCAATAATCGGTTTCCCGTCTTCACTTAATGAAGCACCTCTAATGAAATCCATCTGTCCGCCAATTCCGCTGAACTGTAAAGTTCCGATACTGTCGGCACAAACCTGTCCGGTGAGATCGACTTCAATGGCAGAGTTGATTGCAACCAGTTTTTTATTTTTCTTGATCACTGTAGGATTGTTGACGTGCGCTACATCCATAAAAGAGAAAGAGGGATTATCATCGATATAATCATACAATTTCTTCGTACCGAAGGCAAAACTCGTGATGGTTCTATTCAGATGGCTTCCCTTATATTTATTGGTAATAATATCCTTTTCTACTAAATCTACAATTCCATCGCTGAGCATTTCAGTGTGTACACCCAAGTCTTTGTGATTGTGAAGACAGCTGAGAACGGCATCCGGAATAGTGCCGATTCCCATTTGCAGCGTGGATCTGTCATCAATCATTGCGGCAATAATTCCTCCTATTTTCAGTTCTTCAGGCCCAACTTTGGATCCGTAATCTACGGTCAGCAATTCCGATTCATGCCAAACCATTTTGTGAATCCTCTGAACATGAACCATCGCGTCGCCATGCGTTCTCGGCATTTTTGGATTTACCTGCGCAATGATGATTTTTGCCGAATCCACAGCACTTCTGGCCACATCTACTGAGGTCCCTAAAGAACAGTAACCATGTTTGTCCGGCGGCGAAACAGTGATGAGTGCAACGTCCAGCGGAAGATAACCTCTTCTGAACAAATTCGGGATTTCGCTAAGAAAAACCGGAACAAAATCTCCTCTTTCGCTGTTCACAGCTTCACGCACCGGTGTGGAAACAAAAAGAGAATTAATGTAAAAACTGTCCTTATATTCCGGTTGGGCAATGGGTACATTTCCCTGCACAGTAATGGAAACTATCTCTACATCTCTTAATCTGTGCGAATGCTGGGCAAGCTCTTCGATGAGATAGTTTGGGGTACAGGCACTTCCGTGAAGAAAAATCCGGTCTCCGCTGTTGATTAGTGAAATGGCTTCTGCCGCACTTACATAATTATACATAATTTCTTATTAGGATTACTGGTCAAAGTTAATGATTTGCTGAAGAGCTTCACCTGAGATTTATCAAGGAAGGCGTAATATTTTGGTGAAATTTATCATAAAAAAGGTTCAGAAATCCCGCACCATTTGTTTTTATATTTTTATTCCTGAGACCGGTCATGTAAATAATTTTCTTCATTTTCGAGCCAGGTGAATGCATAAGACGGATCTTCCACTTTCATGGCTTCTTCCGTAAGTTGTAAAGGACGGAAAGGATCTACCATCACAGCATATTCCTCTGTAAATTTTTTCCCGATACTGCGTTCCATAGCTCCCGGATGCGGGCCGTGAACAATGCCGCCCGGATGTAGGGTGAAATCCATCAGATCAATATGATTCCGGCTCATGAAATCACCTTCAGTATAAAATAAAACTTCATCACTGTCAATATTGGAATGATTGTACGGTGCGGGAACGGCCAGCGGATGATAGTCGTACATACGCGCCACAAAAGAACAAACCACAAAATTATGGGCTTCGAAATTCTGATGAATCGGCGGTGGAAGATGTATTCTTCCCGTAATAGGTTCAAAGTTTTTAATATTAAACTTATAAGGAA
>JADMKO010000178.1 GCA_015478785.1 Chryseobacterium sp.
TAGCGCCGATGGTACTGCTAACGCGGGAGAGTAGGTCGCCGCCAGTTTTTTTAAAGCTCACCAATGTATTTTGGTGAGCTTTTTTTATTTTAACTGAATCAGTAAACTGAAATTCTGTTTTAGGGTGTATAGCCAAGCTATCCCATCATGAATGACAAATCAGTTTTTCAATGTTCCATCAATTATTTAATTGAGGATCTTCCTATTAAATTTACTTTTAAACGATGATTGGCTTCCTAGCCGGAAACTTGTCGTTACGGACCGAGACGATAGTCTTCTGAACCGCAATATATTTTGGATTGTAAATTCAACCTGAAATTAGTCTGTATGAATAACGTACTTTCCTTTACAAATAAATTCAACTCTGAGTCGCAATAGGGATAGTAGTGGAAATCCTTTTTGCTTGGCTAAAGGTTTGTTCTTTTCCTGAAAAATAAAGGCAAAAAGATTGTAATGGATAGCCCGGTCGCACTAGTCTGGGTTTTAGCATTGGAGTGCGGATTGCCCAAAAAAAATCCGCTCTACAGGAGAACGGATTAAATATTTTGAAGTCTTGATAATTAAGCTAGAACCTCTTTTACTTTATTAGCAGCTTCTTCCAGCGTAATTGCCGAGTGAATCGGAAGGCCTGCTTCATCAATAAGCTTTTTGGCTTCTTCTGCATTTGTTCCCTGAAGTCTTACTATCAAAGGAACCGGGAAAGTACCCACTGCTTTATAAGCATCCACAACACCTTGTGCTACTCTGTCGCAACGTACAATTCCTCCGAAAATATTGATCAAAATTGCCTTTACATTAGGATCTTTCAGGATGATATCGAAAGCGATTTTTACTCTCGCAGCATCAGCAGTACCACCTACATCCAGGAAATTTGCAGGGTTTCCGCCGGAAAGTTTAATGATGTCCATGGTAGCCATTGCAAGACCGGCTCCGTTTACCATACAGGCAACATCGCCATCAAGTTTTACGAAGTTAAGGCCAGCTTCACCGGCTTCCACATCCATCGGATCTTCTTCTCTTGTATCTCTCAGCTCCGCAAGATCTTTGTGACGGAAAAGTGAATTGTCGTCCAAAGTTACTTTTGCATCAACTGCGATAATTTTATTGTCTGAAGTCTTCAGAACAGGATTAATTTCGAAAAGTGATGCATCAATACCTACATAAGCATTATATAAATTGGTGATAAACTTCGTGAATTCTTTGAAAGCATTCCCTTCAAGCCCAAGGTTGAAAGCAATTTTTCTTGCCTGAAATCCTTGAAGTCCTAGTGCAGGATCTATGGTTTCTTTATGAATCAAATGAGGAGTAACTTCTGCAACGTGCTCAATATCCATCCCGCCTTCAGTGGAGTATACGACAGTATTTTTTCCTAAGGCTCTGTCCAGAAGAATAGAAACATAAAACTCTTTAGTTTCAGTTTCGCCAGGATAATACACGTCTTCAGCCACCAATACAGAGTTTACTTTTTTACCTTCAGCAGAAGTTTGAGGAGTAATCAGTTGCATTCCGATGATATTCTGAGCGTTTTCCTTCAGTTTATCCATATTGGGTGAAAACTTTACACCACCGCCTTTTCCACGGCCTCCTGCGTGCACTTGTGCTTTTACCACCCATCCTTCGGCGCCGTTCATTTCTTTTAATTTTCCGGCTGCCTCCATTGCTTCTTCTACATTATTAGCAATAAAACCACGCTGTATAACAACACCGTACTTTGACAAAATCTCTTTAGACTGATACTCGTGAAGATTCATAATATTTTAATTGTATTTTATATTTTTAAAGATTGACAAATTTACGAAAAAGTTGACAGATGGAGATTGTTAGTCTGCGAAAACTCTCCCGAAATCGCCTGATTTTGTAATTTCACATGGCTGAATTACTGTTTTACATTTTGTTTCTCAGAAAATAGAGAATAAGCATCACCCAGGAAATAATCATCATTAATCCGCCGATGGGAGTGATAGGCCCAATAAAACTGAGTTTAACACCCCAATGTTCCTGAAATGCAAGTAAATAAATACTAAAGGAAAAAATTAAAGTTCCGAAAATCATCAGCCACGAAATCCAGTTTTCAGACTTTGTTTCAAATTTCAAAATCCATCCGACAAACAACAGAAAGAATGCTGCGAACATCTGATAGCGCACTCCCGTTTCGAAACTTTCCAGCCGTTCCGGAGATAATATTTTCCTGAATGCGTGAGCACCAAATGCGCCCAAAATTACCGAGAAAAGCCCGTAAACTGCACCTATTACTAATGTTAATGTTTTCATTTATATTAAATTATTATTTATTAAACATGATATATCAATTTTGAAAATGAAGTTCTATTTTATTTTACCATACCTTTCGGGAAGCTCCAGTTTCTTTATTCTTGAGCGGATAGCACCTTGATTTCTTCCAAAGAACTCACTCATTTCAACAGTGCTTTTTCCCGCAAAATATAAAATCTCCAATTTCTCATCATCAGATTTTGACCACGGTAGATAAGCATTTTTATAGTCGTCGTTCTTTTTATGGGAATCATTTTCTTGAAGCTTGAACGATGGCTTGCTAATTTTGATATTAAATTTATCAGCAATTACCAGAAGCAAATCCAGATTCTCTTCAGAGCCTTCTGCCGTAATCATGATTTTCATAATAATTAATTTTGGCTGGATCTTATCCTTTTGAACTCCGAAATCACCTCATGATGGCTCACCGTTTTATCTTTAAAATAAGTCACGAAATGTCGCTTTTCTTCTTCGGTTGCCCCCATTTGATTCAGAATATTGAACAAGTGCATTTTCATATGTCCTTTCTGAATTCCGGTAGTCACCAACGAGCGCAAAGCACCAAAATTCTGAGCCAATCCGGAAACTGCCAGAATACTCATCAGCTCCTGTGCTGAAGGTTTCCCAAGCAGAGCCAATGAAAATTTCACCAAAGGATGAAGATTCGTCAAACCGCCTACAACGCCAACAGAAATTGGCAAATCGATCCAGAATCTGAAAACCCCATCATCTATGGTACAATGCGTGAGCGAAGTATATTTTCCATCTTTTGCAGCGTAGGCATGAGCGCAGGCTTCCGTTGCGCGAAAATCGTTTCCGGTGGCAATTACTACTGCATCTACACCATTCATAATTCCTTTATTATGCGTTGTAGCCCGGAAAGGTTCTATTTCAGCGATGGTAACGGCGCGTTTAAATTTGGTGACAAATTCTTCATTGGAGATTCCACTATCATCGTTCAGTTCGTCTATTTTGCAGGAAACCTCAGCTCTTACAATACAATCCGGCGTGAAATTCGAAAGAATATTCATCACAATTTGCAGCGAATTTTTTTCTTCAGAGGTAAAATCTTCATCTTTCGAAACTTCTTCTCTCAAAGTCTTACCAAACTGTTCCAGGCAGGAATTGATGAAATTCGCACCCATGGAATCTACCGTATCAAAACTCGCTTTGAGTTGATAGTAATTTTCCATTTCAGCGGTTTTGTCGATAAGCCGGATATTCAGAATGCCACCACCGCGGTTGCGCATGTTCTGGGTAATGTCTTCCGTAGCTTCCAGCAGTTTTTGTTTCAGTTTGAAATTAAAAAAATGCTGCAGTTTATGCGGCTCTACATCTATAATAAAATGGGTATGTCCAAGTTTTTTGGTGTTGATAATGGTGGTCTTGAAACCGCCTTTGTCCAGCCAGAATTTTGCGGCTTTAGATGCGGCTGCCACCACCGAACTTTCTTCCACAGCCATCGGAAGTGCCAGAAGTTTTCCGTCTATCAGGAAGTTTGGGGCAATTCCATAAGGCATATAAAAATTGGAAATGGTATTTTCTGAAAACTCTTCGTGCAGTTTTTGTAACTGCGGGTTTTCATTCCAATACTGTTTCAGGATGGTCTGAAATTCTTCACTTCCTTCCAGATATTCATTTACGATCCAATCAATTTTTCCCTGCTTGCTTAGTTTTGAAAAACCCTCAACCGGTTTGTGGCTCATAGCATTGATTTTTGATGGTCAAATATAAGAAAATTAGACGGATTCAGGTTGCTGCAAATACGTTTCGGGAGGTTTTAAACATTATTTTTGGTAATTCTTATCTCAAAGATTTGAAGGACGATTTTCTCCCGAAGTTTGCCTTTATTTTTGTAAATTTGCTGTTCGGGAAAATACTATGACAGAGCATTCTTCAATTAAAACAATAGGCGTCCTTACTTCCGGAGGAGATGCTCCCGGTATGAACGCTGCGCTGCGTGCCGTCGTGCGTACTGCTGCCTATTTCGGCTTGGAATGTTTTGGAATCAGAGAAGGATATAACGGCCTAATTCATAATGATGTTTTGAAAATGGGGCCTCGTTCTGTAAAAAATATTATTCATCGCGGCGGAACGATTCTGAAATCTGCCCGTTCCGAGGAATTCAGAACAAAACCCGGAAGGCAAAAAGCTTATGATAATTGTAAAGCATTGGGTATCGATGCATTAATCTGCATTGGTGGCGATGGTACTTTTCATGGTGCAAAAGTCTTTTATGAGGAATATGGAATCCGTGTGATGGGAATTCCGGGAACCATTGATAACGATATTTTCGGGACCGATCAAACCATTGGATACGATACCGCACTAAATACCGCGATGGAAGCCATCGATAAAATCCGCGATACGGCAACTTCCCACAACAGAGTTTTTTTCGTGGAAGTGATGGGCAGAGATGCCGGATTTATTGCTCTCAACAGCGGAATTGCCACCGGAGCGATTGACATTCTCATTCCCGAAAGAAAAGATTCTATTGAAGACCTATTTGCCACTTTTGAAAAAGCAGAAAAAGCCGGAAAAACCGCAAGTATTGTAGTAGTAGCAGAAGGCGAAGAGCTTGGAAATATTTATGATATTGCCAAAGCCACCAAAAACGGATTTCCTGAATTTGATATTCGTGTAGCTGTTTTGGGACATATTCAAAGAGGTGGTTCTCCGAGTTGTGCCGATCGCGTTCTGGCTTCCAGATTAGGATATGGCGCCATTGTCGGACTGATGAAAGGAGAAAATGCAGTAATGGCAGGGATGATTTCCAATAAAATCGCTTATACTCCTATTGAAGAAGCGATTAAAAAACATAACGAAATTGATAAAGACCTTCTGAAAATATCAGAGATTCTGGCTTTATAAAACTATTTAACAATTTATAAATTTTTAATTATTATGTCAACAATTAAAGTAGGTATCAACGGATTCGGAAGAATCGGAAGCTTAGTGTTCAACGCAATGCTCGAAAGAGACAACATCGAAATCGTTGGTATTAACGACCTTATCGATACCGAGTATATGGCGTACATGATGAAATATGATTCCGTGCACGGCAGATTCAAAGGAGAAATCCAGATCGAAGGCAATGATTTGATTGTCAACGGAAAAAGAATCAGAGTGACTTCAGAAAGAGATCCCAACAACCTGAAATGGAACGAAGTAGGTGCAGATTATATCGTAGAATCTACCGGACTTTTCCTCGATAAAGAAAAAGCAGCATCTCACCTGAACGCCGGAGCAAAAAAAGTATTGCTTTCCGCTCCTTCCAAAGACGATACGCCAATGTTCGTAATGGGTGTGAATCACAAAGAACTGAAAGCTGATCAGCAGATTTTCTCTAACGCTTCATGTACCACCAATTGTTTGGCACCTTTAGCAAAAGTTCTTCATGATAATTTCGGAATTTTAGAAGGTTTAATGACTACGATTCACGCGACTACTGCAACTCAAAGAACTGTGGACGGGCCTTCTGCCAAAGACTGGAGAGGCGGCCGTTCTGCGCTTCTCAACATCATTCCTTCTTCCACAGGAGCTGCAAAAGCCGTAGGAAAAGTAATTCCTTCACTGAACGGAAAATTGACAGGAATGTCTTTCAGAGTTCCTACAGCCGACGTTTCTGTGGTTGACCTTACAGCAAGACTGGAAAAGCCAACTTCCTACGAAGAAATTTGCGCTGCCATGAAATCCGCATCTGAAGGCGAACTGAAAGGAATTCTCGGTTACACGGAAGATGCCGTTGTTTCTCAGGATTTCATCGGGGAAAAGAGAACTTCCGTATTCGATAAAGATGCCGGAATCATGCTTTCTCCTACCTTTGTGAAAGTAGTTTCCTGGTACGACAACGAAATGGGTTATTCCAACAAACTGACCGACCTTTTGGTACATTCTGCGTCTTTATAACAGAAAAGATAACATTCATCAATAACAGGCCTCCCGTTTTTCGGGAGGTTTTTTTTCAATTTATTTTTTTTGGCAATCCCTCGCCTGCGCTTCAGCCTACATCCCGGGCCGGGCTATTCGTTGCAATCTTTTTTTGCCATAACGGTTTAGCAAAGAAATTACATTTGTTCAGGCAAAAAAAGGATTTACACTGCTATCCCTATTGCAATGTGCGGCTTAGAAATTGTATTTAAGTTCGCGAAATAAAAATTTCCTCTTTCTTTTCAATTCTTTAACATGAAAACCATATTCACCATCGGTCATTCCAATCACCCTTTTGAGGAGTTTCTCGAAATGTTGAAAGCATTTGAAATAGAAACTTTGGTGGATATAAGGCGTTATCCAGGATCAAGAAAATATCCGCATTTCAATAAAGACTATCTTGAGAAATCTCTGCCTGAAAAAGAAATTCAATACCTTCATTATGAAGATTTAGGCGGCCGGCGAAAAGTGAAACCTGATTCTCATAATACTGCATGGCGATTGGATTCCTTTCGTGGTTATGCCGACTATATGGAAACCGATTCTTTCAAAAAAGCCATCGAAAATCTGGAAAAATTGGCAATGGAAAAACGCGTGGCTTATATGTGTTCCGAAGCGGTATGGTGGAGCTGTCACCGATCTTTGGTTTCAGATTATCTTAAAAATGAAGGCTGGAATGTTCAGCATATTATGAGCAAAACCAAAAGTAATGAGCATCCTTATACAAAACCCGCAAGAATTGTAAATGATAGATTGGTATACACCGAAGAAACTTTATTTTGATTTTATTCTTGATCACATTACGGAATAAATATTTTTACTTACTTAATCATTTATGAAACTTCTCTCTTTACGAAAGTCAATACCATTACAATCTTTATTTAATGCTATAATTTAGTAGTAACCAGCAATTTGGGTTGTTGGATTTAACCGGGCGCAAATTAAATTTAAATTATTTTAAAAGTTCTAATCGCCTGATTTTCAAAAAAATTCATACTCAAGGTTTCTCGCTGCTATCTTTTTCGTATCTTTGCACCCGAATTATAGACGATCTTTTACATGAATTTATTTACGGAGACCAATTTAAGTCCTGAATTATTGAAGGCAGTTGGCGAACTGGGCTTTATTAGCCCTACAGAAATCCAAAAACAGACTATTCCTTTTATCTCTTCAGATATTCGCGATCTCATCGCACTTGCGCAAACAGGAACAGGCAAAACAGCAGCATTTTCGCTTCCGATTTTGGATATGATTGACGACGGGAGTCGCAAAATCCAATTATTGGTGCTGTGTCCTACAAGAGAACTTTGTTTGCAGATTACCAAAGACATTAAAAATTACTCGAAATACCTTCCTAACATCAAAACCACTGCGGTTTATGGTGGAAGCAGCATTATGGATCAAATCCGTTCGCTGCGCGAGAAACCCCAGATTATTGTGGGCACACCAGGACGGGTGATTGACCTGATCAACAGAAAAGCCCTTGATTTTTCTGAAATCAACTGGCTGGTGCTGGATGAGGCAGATGAAATGCTTTCCATGGGTTTCAAAGATGATTTGGAAACCATTCTGCGTGAAACTCCGGAAACGAAACAAACTTTTTTATTCTCGGCAACGATGAACAAAGAGGTGGAAAGAATTTCTAAAAACTATCTTACGAAACCTCACAGAATAGCTGTAGGTTCCATAAATGAAGTAAAGAAAAACATATCCCACGAATTTTATGTGGTAGGTTATCGTCAGAAAAAAGAAGCACTGAAACGTTTGATTGATGCCAACCCGAATCAATATTCTATTATTTTCTGCAGAACCAGAATGGAAACGCAGGAAATCGCAGACTTCCTGATGCAGAACGGTTATGCAGCAGATGCTCTTCACGGAGATTTATCTCAGGCGCAACGGGATACCGTAATGAAAAAATTCAGGTTGAAAAACATCGATATTCTGGTTGCAACCGACGTTGCTGCAAGAGGCCTTGATGTGAATTCCCTGACTCACGTGATCCATTATTCTTTACCGGATGACCCGGAAGTTTTCGTTCACAGAAGCGGAAGAACCGGAAGAGCCGGAAAGAATGGAATTTCAATGTCCCTCATAAAGCCAGAGGAAACGCGTAAACTGAAGCAGATAAAATCAGTTACCAAAATTGATATTGCAGAAAAACAGGTTCCTACAGGTGACGAGATCATCAGAGCTCAAGTAGAAGGTGTTTTCGAAAGACTGTTTACCATACATGAAGAATTTTTCACTTTTGACGATTCTTTGATTCCTGATTTATCAGAATTCTCAAAAGAAGAACTCGTTCACAAACTTTTGCAGCTTCAGCTGAGAGATCTTTCCTTGTTTTACAAAGACAAAAAGGATTTAAGAAACGAAAAAATGTCGGATGACCGCGATATGCCGTCAGGACGAAGAGACAGAAGACGTGATGACCGCGACGGCAGAGACGGAAGACGCAGCGACAGAGACGGAGGCAGAGGCAGAGAAGGTGGCAGAGACAGAGATCGCGGTGGAAAACCAAAGCGCAAAAACGAAAATATGACCCGCTTTTTCTTCAATCTTGGAAAAAAAGACAACCTGAAGAAACTGGATATGCTGGATATCATCAACACAGCAACTAAAAAATCCAAGAAACGCCCGGATGTTGGCGACATAGAAATTCTGGAGAAATTTTCATTTTTTGAAGTAGACAAAGATTTCAAAAATGATATTCTGAAAAACTTGCCTTCGATGAAATTCAAAGGAAAAGAAATGAGAGCTGAAGAAGCTAACTAACAGATATGCCGGGATTTATCCCGGTTTTTTTTTGTCCTGTTTTCCAATGTTAATAAAAATTAATATTAATATTGACTTTCACTTTTCTTTTATACGGATATTTGCACTCTTAAAAAATTAAATCATTTTAAAATGGGAATAGGTAATATTTTCAAGGCATTTCAGCCCAAAGACAAGGTGTTCTTCGTATTGTTCGAGAAAGTGGCAAGCAGTCTCGTGGAAATGTCCAAAGAATTTCATGATGGAATGTTGGAGTTTGACCTGAACGATGACAGGCTTTTGAAAAGAATGAGCGATTATGAACATCAAATGGATGATCTTACTCATGAAATTTTCATTCAGCTGGGAGAAAATTTTATCA
>JADMKO010000179.1 GCA_015478785.1 Chryseobacterium sp.
CGGTGCCGTGATCGGAAGTTTAGGAAGCGGCTGGCTTATTTCAAAATATTTTGAGGATGCCGCCGGAGATAAAATGTGGCATGAGATCTGGCTGGTGTTTGCTTTGTATGCCCTCGTCGTTACTGTATTATTTGCAATCATGTTTAAACATAAGCATCATCCTGAAGAAGTAGCAGAAGTGAGACACTAAATTGTCGGAATTTCATCAAATAGTAAAAGCTGCAATCCTATCCGGAACGCAGCTTTTTGTTTATTTTCGCTGACAAACCTCTGTTGACATCTTCATTAAAATGATTACATTTGCATAGATCCCTATAATTATTTCACGTGAAAGTATCCCGTCTTGCCGCCAATCTGATTGGTTCAGAAATCATAAAAATAGGAAATGAAGTCAACGAGTTGAAAGCAAAAGGTGCAGAAATTGCCAACCTTACCATCGGCGACCTCAATTCAGAATTATATCCCATTCCTGAGCTTTTGAAAAAAGGTATTCAGGAATCGTATCAAAACAATCTTACCAATTATCCTCCTGCCAACGGACTCCTAAGCTTGCGGAAAGCCGTTTCCGAAGATTTGAAAAACCGCTGGAATCTCGATTATTCTGAAAATGAAATTTTGGTTTCAGGAGGTTCAAGGCCTTTGATTTATGCCGCTTACCGTACGATTGTGGATGAGGGCGACAAAGTAGTTTATCCCGTTCCTTCATGGAACAATAATCATTATACCTATCTTACTTCCGGTGAAAAAATAGAAGTGGAAACTTCTGTAGATCATAATTTCCTGCCGACAGCTGCCGAACTGAAGCCTCATTTGGAAGGTGCCGTTTTGTTGGCATTATGCTCACCGCTGAATCCGACCGGAACTATGTTTTCACAACAGCAACTTTCTGAAATCTGCGAACTCGTGTTGGAAGAAAACAGAAGACGTTCTCCGGAGGAAAAACCGCTGTACATTTTATACGATCAGATTTATGCGATGCTGACTTTTGATCAGGAACATTTCAATCCGGTTTCTCTGTTTCCGGAGCTAAGAGAATATACGGTTTTTATCGATGGCATTTCAAAATGCTTCGCCGCAACAGGGGTTCGCGTTGGATGGAGTTTTGGGCCGCCGGAAGTCATACATCACATGAAATCACTTCTGGGACACGTGGGTGCATGGGCTCCCAAGCCGGAGCAGGAATCGGTCGCCCAGTTTTTAAATAAAAGTCAGGAAGTAGATCTATTCGTGAATGATTTTAAACAAAAAATAAAAGAAAGCCTGCAGACCCTTCACATCGGCATTCAGAATATGAAATCTAAGGGCTATAAAACCGACAGCATACAGCCGATGGGCGCTTTGTATCTCACCATCGCCTTGAATTATATCGGAGCTGTGAAACCCGACGGACAGCAAATCGGCAATTCTTCAGATCTGGTTTTTTATCTGATTCAGGAAGCCGGAGTAGCTCTGGTTCCGTTTTCCGCTTTTGGAAACTCAGAAAATATGGCCTGGTTCAGGGCTTCTGCTGGCGGCCTCAGCAAGAATGAAATACAGGATCTTTTCCCAAGATTAGAAAAAGCACTTTCCCAACTCGTATAAATTCTTCATTGATGATGAAAATTATTGCCGTCATTCCGGCCCGTTACGAAGCTTCCAGATTTCCGGGAAAACTGATGCAAAAGTTAGGGGAGAAAACCGTGATTTCCACAACCTACGAAAATGTTGTAAAAACAGGGCTTTTCAATGATGTTTTTGTAGCTACAGATTCCGAAATTATTTTTAACGAAATCAAAAGCAACGGTGGGAAAGCAGTGATGACAGGCCAACATGAAACCGGCAGCGACAGAATCGCCGAAGCGGTGGAAAATATAAACTGTGATATTGTAGTAAATGTTCAGGGTGATGAACCTTTTCTGAAAACCGAACCTTTGAAACAATTGATGGAAGTTTTTCAGAACGATCTGAACAAAAAAATATCCTTGGCTTCTTTAAAAATAAAACTGCAGAATCAGGAAGATATTGAAAATCCCAATCATGTAAAAGTAATCACCGATCTCAATGGTTTTGCTCTTTATTTCAGCCGTTCTGTAATTCCTTATCATCGGGAACAATCCATAGATGCAGAATATTTCCGTCATATCGGCGTTTATGCTTTCAGAAAGGAAGCACTTTTGAAATTTTCCCGGTTGCCCATGAGTCCTTTGGAACAACTGGAAAAAATAGAATGTATCCGATATCTGGAGAATGGCATGAAAATCAAAATGATAGAAACCGATTTTGTAGGTGTGGGTATTGATGTACCAGAAGATCTGGAGAAAGCCCGGGCGATTCTGAATCAAAAATAAACTGCCAATTACTTCAAGAAAAATTAAATTTACCAAAATTTAAAAACCATTTATGAAAAAAATACTCAGCATATTCATCCTCTTCATCTCATTGGGTTTCCATGCGCAAACCGGCAAAGAAATTATTGAAAAAAACATTGAACTTTCCGGAGGGATTACCAACTGGAAACTCCTGAATACCGTCACCATCCACGGGAAAGTGATCCTCGGAATTAATGATGAATATCCGATCAAGATTTATCAGGCAAGGCCCAACCTTACCAAAACCGTGATGGTGGTTAATAAAAAAGAAACGCCGATTGCCGGATATGACGGAAAAAAAGGATATGGAATGCACTACGCCAGCAACACGCTTCAGGAATATTCCGACTATATTGCTGAAAGTTTCGATAACGATTTTATTGATTTTGAAAATAAAGGTTTTGTCGCCAATTATCTGGGAAAAGAAAAAGTCGGCAATTCACTGTGTCATAAAGTAGAACTGGTGAAGAATGTGAATAAGAATATTTATTATTTTGATACCCAGAGTTTTATGTTGATCAAGGAGGAGAAAAAAGACGAAACGTTGCTGTATACAGATTATAAAAAAGTGGGAAATCTTCTTTTTCCATTTCGGATAGAAAGTTCAAATCCCGCAAAAGACAGTGAATTTGTGATGATGGTGAACAAAATAGAAACCAACAGAGCGCTTCCTGAAAATACATTTAAATTTAAATAAAATGAAAAAAGTACTGATATTTTTCCTTTCTGCTTTTGCTTTTTTACAAAGCTGTGGCCAGAAAAGCGACCAGTCTAAAGCCAAAACAAAACAACTTATGGGAACAACAATTTATGATTACACAGTAGAAAGCCTGGACGGCGGCAAAATAAATTTCGCGGATTTCAAAGGCAAAAAAATTCTCATCGTCAATACAGCGTCCGAATGTGGTTTCACTTCACAGTACGAAGATCTCGAAAAATTACACCAGCAGTATCAAGACCAATTGATCATCGTAGGTTTTCCGGCGAATAATTTTGGCGGTCAGGAACCGGGGAGCAATGAAGAAATCGCAGCTTTCTGCCAGAAAAACTATGGCGTGACATTTCCGATGGCAGCCAAAGTGTCTGTAAAAGGCGATGATACGGCTGATATTTTTAAATTTCTTACAGAAAAAGAACTGAATGGTGTCAAGAATACGTCTATTCTCTGGAATTTCACCAAGTTTTTATTAGATGAAAACGGAACGTTGATCGACAGTTTTGTAAGCACAACCAAACCGACTGATGAAGCGATAACGAAACATTTGGAATAAGAGAACCCGGAGGATAATGTATTGAAAATTTTGAGGAACATTAAAATCCATTATTTTTGGACACTTTTTGAGCCTATTGTTAGGAGTAAAACTGTTATTTGATTTTTAAAGTCTTCTCTTCTCTATTTCCGTCCCAAATAGTGAGAATTCTAACTAGTTTGTGATTATATTCAAAAAAAAGAAGGTAGTCGCGAATAATAATTACTCTTACATTGGGAATGTCAGTTTTCCTTCCTACGGTTGGACTATCAGCGATTTGTTTCACCGTTTCAATAAATAATTGATTGAGTTTAATACTATAAACTTTTGATTTATTGCGATGGATCCAATAATCAAGAATTTCCTTTCTTTCAAAATTAGCTTTTTCGGTCCACTCTATTTTTCGTTTAGCCATTCCTCGATTGCGTTGTTAGCGTCATCTTCATCCATTATGTGATCATTTTGGGCCTCACCAATGCGATTTTTTTGGTCAATATTTACTTTGTATTCTCCTTCTCCCAATTCAAAATCTAAAAACTTATGAATTTCTTCTATAATACGAAGCTCTTTTATTTTTGTAATTTTATTAATGAGATCAATTTTTAATTCTGCTGTAGTCATAATTCTCCTTTTTTCAAATTTAAAAATAAATGCAATAAAGCACCAAATTTCGGCCAAAAAAATCAAACTATAGATTTTAATAGCTGAACACTACAAATTCGGTAGATTTCCCAATAAAAAAAAGAGAATAGTGAAGAGACGAAGCCGCGAAATGTTGGAATTTCCCACTCCGAAATCTTTTTAAAATTCCGATTCTGTTTTTAAAACTTTAATTAACATTCTGTCTTCTGAAATTCGTAACCCGCAACCGTGTGCAGCGCACGGATATGCTGAATTCCGTTGCTGAGGATGATTTCCTTCGCTCCGATTACAGAATTGTAGCGGGCCACCTGCTCAAATGTTTTTTCACTCAGCGCAATATGAGGTGCCTTGCATTCTATTAAAATATGCGGTACGGTTTTTCGAGTAATTAAAAGGTCAATTCTCTTGGTAAGGCCGTTCAGAATCAGCTTTTTTTCCGAGATTAATGCCGATGCGGAATAGCCTTCAATGGTCAGAAAATAATGAATCCAGTGCTGCCGTACCCACTCTTCAGGCGTCAGCAGAAGGTATGATTTCCGGGTGAGGTCATAGATAAATAACTTATCTTTGTCTTTTCTGAAATGAAAATTAAATTGTTCCCGGAAATTCAGTTTTGGCAGTTGCACGTACGATGAAAGATTTAGAATTATTGCTCAAAAATATTAAAAATAAGGAACTTCTCCCGATTTATTTTTTCCATGGAGAGGAACCGTATTTTATGGATGTTGCCGTAAAGTGTCTGGAAAATGAAGTGTTGGAGGAAGATGAAAAAGCATTCGGGCAAACCGTTATTTACGGAAAGGATACTACGATGGCTGAAGTGATCGCTTCTGCACAGCAGTTTCCGATGTTTGGAAATATCAACTTGATTATCGTAAAAGAAGCGCAGGATCTGAAATGGAATGAGGAAGATGTGAATGTTCTCGAACATTACGCCGAAAACCCGGTTCCTACCACAGTGCTGGTTCTTGCCCACAAGCATAAAAAACTTGACAGCCGGAAGAAAGTGTCGAAAATTCTGGATAAAAAGAAATTCCTTTTTCACAGCGAATCTGTGAAGGACTGGAGTCTGGCACAATGGATCAGCGGCGAATGCAAATCAAAAAATATAAAAACTGATCCTGAAATTCCCGTGTTGCTGGCTGAATATCTTGGAAACGATCTTTCCAGAATCGCCAATGAACTCCAGAAACTGAAAATTATTCTGAAAGACGGCGAAGTCCTGAACCACAAATTGGTGGAAACCCACATCGGTATCAGTAAAGATTTCAATGTTTTTGAACTGCAGAAAGCTCTGGGGCAAAGAAATGCTGCAAAAGCGATGCACATTGCCCATTACATTGGGAAAAATCCGAAAAGCAACCCTTTTGTAATGATGATCGGAAATCTGTATAATTATTTTTCAAATCTGATTATTTATCACACCATGCCGGGACAAAACCCCTCAGTTATCGCCACAGCAATGGGAGTTAATCCTTATTTTATAAAAGAGTACGCCGAAGCAGCGCGAAACTATCCGCTGAAACGCGCCACAAGAGTGATTTCTATTCTCCGCGAAATTGATCTGAAAAGCAAAGGACTGGGCGCAAATCAAACCGAAGACAGCGAACTGCTGAAAGAACTGGTGTACAAAATCCTGAATGTAGATCAGGTGAAGGTGAAAGCGTGACCTCAAAGAACTGATTTTTTATTACGTTTGCCGCTCATTTTTAAGTTTAGAATTTCACTTTCAGAACTTTTATATCGCCGTTTCTTCGCACTGTTACCGTAGTTTCATCACCGGCCTTTTGGCGAGACAGGCATTCCATGTAGCTGTACACTTCTTTTACGTCACAAGTTCCTATTTTAATTAAAACATCTCCGGCTTTCATTCCGGCTAGGTCTGCAGGTCGTCCCTCTGTCACCCCGTCGATGACCATTCCGTCTTTGGTGTCAGCATAACTGGGCATTACTCCTAGCGTTACTTTGTATTTGGGAACTGTTTTTGCGGCTGAAATTTTTGTTTTGGTAAAAGGAATTTCTCTGGCATCTGCCAGTTCATTCAGAATGCCAAAAGTGTATGTTCCAATGGTGGTTAATCCCGTGAAATTTATTTTTTCCGTATCATCGGTGGGTTTGTGATAATCTTCGTGAGTTCCGGTAAAGAGAAAAAGCACAGGGATATTTTTTAGGTAAAAACTCGTATGATCGCTGGGTCCCACTCCGGAACTGTCAATAGCAATATTGAATCCGGCGGGTTGATAGCGGGAAATTATTTCAGGAAATAGGGGTGAAGTTCCGACACCTCCTACATTCAAAACTTTATCTTTATTTAACCTTCCAATCATGTCCATGTTCATCATCGCTACTACATTGGGATATTTTTCTTTCACGGTTTCAGCAAACTTCTTAGACCCGATCAAGCCGTCCTCTTCTCCGGAAAAAAGTGCAAAAACAAAATTGGCCCGCTCGTGCTGTTTGTTTTTCCCAAAAATTCTGGCCAGTTCCAATACGGCGGCAACTCCGGAAGCGTTATCATCAGCACCGTTGTGTATTTGCCCTTCAGCGTTGGCCAACATCGAATGATGATGCTCGTTTAATCCCAAATGATCATAATGCGCTCCTACAATAATGGTTTTGTTGGCTTTGTTGTCCAAATAGCCAATAACATTGATACCACGGTTATTTTTGGAAGATTGGTCATCATGCGGATTCAGTTTCACAGCGTATTCAAAAGGCTGCAGTTCGGTCTTTAATCCTGCTTTTTTCAGTTTTCTCTGAAGATAATCAGCTGCTTTTTTTTCGCCTTCACTTCCGGTGAGTCTGCCTTTCAGTTCGTCTGATGCGAGATAAGAAACGTGGTCTTTTAATTCCTGTATCTGGATGTTTTCCACAGGGTCACTTTCCACCCAGTCAGCAATAAAGACATTGGTTTCATGAGCTTTTCCTGCATTTCTGTTGCTGGAAAACACCAGTTTTTTTCCGTCCGGCGAAAACATGGGGAAAGCGTTGAATTCGCTTTCATACGTGATCTGTTTCAGGTTCTTTCCGTCGGTATCAATGGAATAAATCTGAAAATCGTATCCTCTGGTAGAATGATGATTGGATGAGAATAAAATACGCTTATCGGAAGGATGAAAATATGGCGACCAATTGGCTTTTCCCAAATGAGTAATCTGCTTCACATCCGTCCCGTCTATATTCATCGTATAGATTTCCATTTGGGTGGGTGCCACCAGGTGTTCAGAAAGAAGTGCTTTGTATTCCTGAATTTCTTTTTCAGTTTTCGGTCTCGAAGAACGGAACACCAGTTTTTTGCTGTCGTGTGAGAAAAAAGCACCACCATCATAACCCGGTTCGAAGGTGAGCTGTTTCAGATTTTTGCCGTCAATATCCATCCTCCAAAGTTCCAGATCGCCGCTTCGGGTAGAGGTAAAAACGATATACCTTCCGTCGGGAGACACCACGGCTTCCGCATCGTATCCTGTTTGGTTGGTCAGTTTTTTTGTTATTTTTCCTTTTAGATCAGCAACATAAATGTCAAACTCCGGATACAGCGGCCAAAGATATTTTCCGTCACTTCGCGGAATGGGTTTGGGCGGACAGGCGGTATTGGATTCATGAGTGGAAGCATAGAGAATATGCTTTCCGTCCGGCATGAAAAAGGAACAGGTGGTTCTTCCTTTTCCTGTCGAAATAAGTTGTAAATCGGAAGTCTTTCGTTTCCGGTTTTGTAAATCCAGAAGATAAATCTGGTCACAATGCACGCTCAGTTCAGGATTTGTTACCTGAAGCGTGAGCAGCTGACTGTCCGGCGAAAAATAGGCTTCCGCATTGTCGCCCCCCGAGGTAAGTTTTGTAATATTTTTTAAATGATTTTCCTGTGCAGATGCAGGGAATGGAAAAAAAGCAATGAAAAAGAAAAGGAACGGTGATAATCTAGTCATTGTGAACGGTTTTGCTCAACAAATATACTTATTTTCCTGACAGATCTTAACAGAAAAAAACAACGGTGCGTCATTTCCTATTTCAAAAATTCTATATTTGTATAAAATTCTTTCATGCTCGTAATAGGTATTGCAGGTGGCACCGGAAGCGGAAAAACTACGGTAGTAAATAAAATTCTTCAGCAATTGAATACGGAAGGCGTCAATGTGCTTTCTCAGGACAATTATTATCATGACAATCAGCATCTTTCGTTGCAGGAAAGGGAAGTGCTGAACTACGACCATCCCAAATCCATCGATTTTGAACTCTTGATGAAGCATGTACGAATGCTGAAAAACGGAGAAAGTATCGAGCAGCCGGTGTACAGTTTTGTTACCCATTCCCGAACGGGCGATCACGTGATCGTAGAACCCAGAAACGTGCTGATGGTGGAAGGAATTCTTGTACTCACTCACGCAGAACTTTTGAAGGAATATGACCTGAAAGTATTCGTTCATGCCGACAGCGACGAACGGCTGATCCGGAGAATAAGAAGAGATACCCAGGAACGGGGAAGGGATTTGAGCGAAGTTTTACACCGCTACCAAACTACTTTGAAACCCATGCATCAGGAATTTATAGAACCGTCAAAAAACCATGCAGACCTGATTGTTCCCAATATGCGGCACAATAATGTGGCCATCGATTTCCTGACAACGGTCATCAGCAATTCACTAAAAAAATCACCGCATGAAAAATTTAATCAAGGATATTAAACCGGTGTCGCCAACGGTGAGATGGCTCAGAAAATATGTCATCAATAAATATGGAATAACCATCGTGGCATTTCTCGTGTGGATGACGCTTTTTGATCAGACTTCCTTTCTGGTCATCAATGGCATGAATCAGGAAATCAGCAAATACGAAGAGCAGTTGGACTATTACAAAACTGAATATCAGAAAAATGACAGTTACTATAAAAAGCTGATGAACAATAAGGATGAAAAAGAGAAATTCGCGAGGGAAAATTATTTCATGAAAAAACACGATGAAGAAATTTTTATCCTTGTGGTGGACAGCAGTCGTTTGAAACCACGACAGTAACTGAGAGCCTGTTTAAATTTTAACGAAATATTTTTAGTATAGGTATTTTAATAATTC
>JADMKO010000180.1 GCA_015478785.1 Chryseobacterium sp.
AACCCAGGACCCATACATTAAAAGTGTATTGCTCTACCAGCTGAGCTACCAGGTCGGCCATTTTCCTAACAGAATTTCTTCTGTTTTTAAAAGTGGTGCAAAGATAAAGATTTTTTTAGTTTCTCAAAATTTTTTAGGTAATTTGTACAAACAAGACAAATGATTATTTCGCTACTCGGCTATATGGGCTGCGGCAAGACACACATATCCAAACGGTTGAGCCGCGAATTGAACTATGATTTTATCGATCTGGATACAGCGATTTCCCGGAAAAACAAGCTCAGCATTCCCGATATTTTCAAACAAAAGGGAGAAATATTTTTCCGACAGCAGGAAAGAGCAGTTCTGGAAGAGATTTTAGCCACTCGCAAAGACGGTATTTTGAGCCTGGGCGGAGGCACTCCTGCATATTACAATAATATGGAAGTCATCAATCAAAATTCTGTGAGCTTTTATCTACAGACTTCTGTACCGATATTGACCGAAAGACTTTTGAGACAAAAGCACAAACGCCCACTCATTGCCCGGATTCCGGATGAAGACCTCCCTGAATTTATCGCTAAACATTTATTTGAAAGAATTCCTTTTTATAGCAAAGCTCAGTTTACAATCAATACGTTAGGCAGAGAATCGGATGCTATCATCGCGGAAATTATCTCAAGAATATATTAAAGCTCATTCTCAGCACTGTTCCCTCCGGAAAAAAAATCTTCCCAATCGGTGTCATCATCATTCGGACTGTCCGAAATAAATTCGCTGAGTTCTCTGCGGTCTTTCTTGGTGGGCCTGCCTTCTCCTTTATTTCGGTAATAACTTTGCTCAGACCTTCGCATTTTCAACAGTTCGTACTGTTCTTTTTCGGTGTGATCTTCGATGTACAGCGGAACAAGCTTGGCTCCCACTCTGCTTTTTGGAATCTGAATAACTTTAATCGTATACAGTATCTGGTTTTTTTTGATCCTGATAATTTCTCCTACTTTCACCTCTTTAGAGGACTTTACAGAACTATCTCCGATGGAAACCCTGTTCTTTTTTATTTCATCTGCAGCCAAAGACCGCGTTTTATACAACCGGATACACCATAAAAATTTATCAATTCTCATAATTTTTTATACTTTTGCCTGATACAAATTTTCAGCAATTTAATTATTAATTTAAAATGAAAAAATTATTCCTATATAGTTGTTTGGTACTGGCAGCCGTTTCCTGCAGAAAAGAAGATGATGAGGAGCCCTACAAGGAGCCTGAGAACATTGAAACGCAAAATGCTTACGACGACCAGGCTATTCAAAAATACATGGAAGGCCATTATTTGGACGATCGCGGGCTTATTGTCCCCTTCAGTGCTACCGATCCTGCGGATGACAATAACACCAAATTATCTGAAATGAATCCTCAGATACTCAGTTCCGGCGTGGTGTATATCGTTCGCCCCAATGCACAGCCCGATCCGGGAACTGCCATCGGAAGCACCGATATCATCAGAATCATGAGCAAAACATATTCTCATCTCGCCGTTGAATCCAATGGTTCCGTATCTTTTACTTCGCCGATTGCTTTCAGAAGCAGTGTGGACGGTACCGGAGTTCCGGAAGTTGATCCTAAATATTATTTTGTGAGCGACTCTGAAGCCAGCAATGCAGGGAAAACAAAGGATTATTATGAGATTGAAGGTTTTAGGGAAGCTTTGCAACATTTTCGCGCTTTCAATATAGATGATGTTGATAATTATAATATGCAGGGAATTATCATCGTTCCATCACGTGCTGTTTTCGCCAGAGACAGCTATTATCCTTACGTGAATTATTCCATGAGAAACAGAAGTCTGGTTTTTAATTTCCAAGTGTATAAAACCACTCCAAGACCATAAAAAAATAAGGCTGCTCGGTTTCGGACAGCCTTTTATTTTTTGCTTATTCCTTCTGAATTTTTCTTTAAATTTTTGTAAGTTTTGCAAATTTTAGGATCAGGTTTTTCTCTCCTTCATGCTGAAAAACCACTTTGGCTTTAATGTTTTGAGGATCGGTACCGTCTAAAAAGGTAACTTCTCCGATGCCAAAACGATCATGGCGAACCTGATCTCCCACTTCGATATCCTGTGAACTTTGTCCGCTTGGATTAATAATTCTGGCCGTAGCTACCGGTTTCAGATTCCTGGACATGGTTTTTGGTGTTTCCTCGTTCCGTTCTATTTTCTTCTTGGGATCCAGCTTTTTAAAAGAACGGGCATCTGCCGGCATTTCATCGAATATGTTTGATTTTAAACCAGAATGGTTAACAAATCTGCTTTCCATAGCAGGATTGATGAATTCCAAAAACTCACTGTTCACTTCGCTCAGGAAACGGGAAGGTTCGGCATCCGTAATTTTCCCCCATTGAAACCGCGAAATGGCATACGTGAAAAACACCTGTTTTTCTGCGCGGGTAAGCGCAACGTAAAATAATCGCCGTTCTTCTTCCAACTCTTCGCGGGTGGAGGAACTCATAAAACTCGGAAAAAGATTTTCTTCCAATCCCACCAAATGAACCACCGGAAATTCCAATCCTTTCGAAAGGTGAATGGTCATCAACGAAACTTTATCTCTGTCATCATCTTTATTATTATCCTGATCTGTAGACAGCGCAATGCTTCCTAAAAAATTGCTCAGTCCAGGATCACCGTCTTCCACCTGCTGTTGTTCATCGATAAATCCGCGCATAGAATTCAGCAATTCCTGAACATTTTCTACTCGCGAAATGCCTTCAGGCGTCTGATCGTCTTTCAGGAATTTTATCAGGCCGCTTCGTTTGGCCACTTCCATTGCGACGGTGTAAGCATCTTCTGTTTTCAGCAGGACTCCGAAAGCTTTAATCATAGCCCAGAAATCGGAAAGTTTGGTGAGAATTCCGTTATTCAAGCCAAGTTGTGGTGAATAAAAACCAAGATTATCCAACACTTTTGAAACTGAAATATTCTGTGAATCTGCAAAAACAATCAGCTTATTTTGGGTGGTTTCGCCTATTCCACGCGTAGGAAAATTGATAACTCGGGACAAGGCTTCGTTGTCATTTTCATTCACTAAGAGACGAAGATAGCCCAGCAAATCTTTTACTTCTTTCCTTTGATAGAACGACAAACCGCCATAAACACGATAAGGAATGTTTTTTTTTCGGAGTGAATCTTCAAAAGCTCTCGTTTGAGAATTGGTGCGGTACAAAATGGCAAAATCACTGAATTTTCTTTGCTGAGAATTATGAAGTTCCCAGATATTAGCAGCTACAAATCCAGCTTCATCGGCATCTGAGAGTGCACGATAGACCTTTATTTTTTCGCCGGTTTCATTTTCACTGAAAACATTTTTTTTAAACTGCTGTACATTTTTCGAAATCACTGCATTGGCCGCATCCACAATATTCTGAGTGGATCTGTAATTCTGTTCCAGCGAAACGGTGACCGCATCGGGATAATCTTTTTTAAAATTCAGAATATTATAAATATTGGCGCCGCGAAATGAATAAATGGACTGCGCATCATCGCCTACCACACAAATATTTTCAAATTTAGAAGCCAGCGCTTTTACAATCAGGTATTGCGAATGGTTAGTATCTTGATACTCGTCCACCAAAATATAACGGAACCTGTCCTGATACTTCGCTAATATTTCAGGAAACCGCGTCAGCAACTCGTTGGTTCGCAACAGCAAATCATCAAAATCCATTGCTCCATTTCGGAAACAGGATTCTACATACTTTCCGTAAATCTGTCCGAGATATTTCATGTTGGCCCGTTCATCAGCCTCCATCAGTTCAGGGTTATTGAGATAAGCTCTTACAGTGACAAGATTATTTTTATAGGCTGAAATCCTCGACATTACCTTTTTCGGTTTGTAGAGATCAGCATCAATATTTAATTCTTTAATTACTTTTTTCAAAACATTCAGGGAGTCCTGAGTATCATAAATGGTAAAATTGGACGGAAATCCCAGAAGATGAGCTTCGCTACGCAGAATTCTTGCAAACACTGAGTGAAAAGTACCCATCCAGATGCTTTTCGCATCGCTTTCTCCCACGACTTTTCCAATCCTTTCCTTCATTTCGCGAGCTGCCTTGTTGGTAAATGTAAGCGCCAGAATATGAAACGGACTCACCCCTTTGGTAATAAGATGTGCTATTCTCATAGTGAGAACTCTTGTTTTCCCGGAACCGGCACCGGCAAGAACCATAAGCGGCCCTTCGATCATGGTAACGGCTTGATACTGTGCTTCATTTAACCCCTGAAGATACTTCATTTAAGAACAATTTTGAATTACAAAAGTAGGCTTTTGAAAGGAGAATTCAAAGCTGAAGAACCAGCATACGGATTGCTTAAAAAAACAATTGCAGGATCGTAAAAACCTGCAATTGAGTTGAGAAAAGAGAGAGAGAAATTTAATTCTTGAGCCAATTAATGGCGTCGTCTTGTTCTGATTTTTTGAAAATCTTATAATCTCCGATCATGAATTTCTGGAAATTCCTCACATGAGTAGAAAGACGGTCACAATCTGTGATAAAAGCTGTCTTGTTCCAACAGCAGCGTTTCTGTACACGACGGATCGCATCTTCAAACCAAACTCCGAAATCACCTTCCGGATCATTTTCAATAACGTACATGAAGTGCAGTTTCGGATTTTTTTCCGTTTTCTGAGATACTTCCGGGAGTATTTCCTGTGCAAAATCGTTTCGGGAAATTCGGGAGAACTTGAACCCCAGAACGCTTTCAGGAAGATTGATAATTCTTTTGACCATGGCAATGTGATTTGATGCTTAAAGGTACTCAATATTTTCGTACTAAACGACGTGCTAACAAGATTTAATATTTGCAACTCCTTGTTTAACAATTCATTAACATCGCTGAATCTTTACAAGTTGTAAAAAGAAATCAATATTATATAAATTTGGTAAGGATTGAATCTTTTCGTTTTTAAGTATCAAAAACTGGGAAAATGTGCAATCCGCCAAAAACAAAAACCGCCAGATCTTGACGGTTTTTGCTATTATAAATTGTAAAATTATCCTTGAATTTTGGGAAGGAAAACCTCTGCCAACATACAACGGGCGCTGCCGCCGCCATTGGTTTCTATTGTGGTAAGATCAGAATAAATAATCTCACAATAACTCTGAATTTTATCAATCTGATCCTGGGTCAAAGAATAATAAGCTGTTTTGCTCATTACGAGAAACTTTTCACCTTCAGAATTGTGAACCTGAAGCATATTTCCGGCAAAATTCTGCATCTGCTCTTCCGAAATTTCGATCAATTCCTTTCCTGACCTCTTGATGGCTTCCTGTACTTTCTCGCGTTCTATTTCGTCATCAATAGAATCCAGGCAAATTACAACAAACCCGTCTGCAACACACATCATCACATTGGTATGATAAATAGGCAGTCTCTCATTTCCTGCATTTTGAAAGGAGTGAAAAACAACCGGTTCATAACCGATATTTTTGCAAAAATCCCGGAAAAGTTCTTTGTCCAAACGTAATGAAACAGATCCATACGCTAACTTATAATCGTGGTCGAAAATAATACTTCCCGTTGCCTCCAGAAACTTTCCGTCGGTTTCCGTATGGGAAATATCAATCATTTCTTTTATTTGAAAACCGTGGCTTTGCACTTCTTCCAGAATTTCCGGCCTCCGTTCGTCCCGTCTGTTGGGTGCAAACATTGGATAAAGAAATACCTTTCCGTCGCTGCCAAAACTCACCCAATTATTAGGAAAAATGGAATCCGGAGTATGAGGTTCCAAAGTATCTTTCACGGTAATTACGTTGATTCCTTTTTCCCGGAGTTTTGAAACAAAGTTCTGGAATTCCTCCAGAGCTTTCCTTTGGGTGTTTTCGTTTTCAGTATTGATTTGGAAATAATTATTTTCTGCGGTTTGTTCATTATATCCGAACGCTATCGGCTCTATCATAAGAACAGTATCGGTTGTCTGCATATTTGATTTATATTGAAATACAAAATTACTCATAATAAACCAGAAACAGAAACAGGACAATGGCTGAAATCCATAAAAAAACTTCCTTTTCCAACCGTAAATTCATTATCTTGCATACCATAAATATTCCCGGTGAAAGGCATTCTTGAAATTATTTGCTATGAAATCACTTCTGCGGAAACTGCATTGCAGTCGGTGGCAGATCGCATTGTTTTTACGGCGGAACGTTCGTGGGGAGGAATTACGCCTAATATTGATGAATTCCGCTATCTGAAAAACAAATATACAAAACCAATTTACGTACAGATTTCTCCGCAGAGCGAAGCTTTCCTGTGTTCTGATGCAGAATTTCATCAAATGAAAAACGACCTTCTCGATTTTAAAAATGCTGGTGCAGACGGTTTTGTTTTTGGAATTCTGAATCACGGAAACCAAATTGATTCGGAAAGAAATCGGGAACTTATTGCGTTAGCAAAACCTCTTCCGTGCACATTTTCGAACGCTGCCGATCATACTCCGGATTTGAAAGAAACTGTGGAACAATTGGTGCAATTAGGTTATCACGCTGTGATTACTTCCGGCGGCAAAACAGATGTTCGCAAATCGAAAACCCAACTAAAAGATCTCGTTGAACTTTATTCTCACCGCATCAACATTCTCATCAACGGAAATATTTCTTCAGAAATAATCGCTGAAATAAAAAATGAAACCGGAGCACGCTTTTTTCACTCCACAGCAATTCCTCCTTATGAAAGTTATGTAAATGAGGATGAAATTAAAAAAATGAAAATGCAGTTGTAATTATTCGCGAACCAGCGGCATGGTGGAACATCTGAGTAATCCTCCCATTTTGGAGACTTCGCGATACGGCACTTCTTCTACCGTCATTCCCCATTCATTTCGAAGAAATTCGTTCATTCTGGTAAAACTACTGTCGGAAACCACAACTTCCGGAGATATGGAAAAAATATTCGGACACATTTCGAACATTTCCTGATCTGTCACCTGAAAACAATTTTCTTCGCCGAAAATATCAAGAATCAGTTGATAATCGCTTTCATCCACAAAACCGTCTTTGTAAATAATACATTTGTCTTTCCCGACCGGATTGAACGTACAATCCAAATGCAGAATGCCCTGATAAGGAACAGTATCGTTCTTCTTCAGGTCAAAATCAATAATTCTTTTTTTAGGGAAATATTCTTTCAGGATATTGATGGCGTATTCGTTGGTCCGCGCAGTTTTAAAATTCCGGTAATCCTCGCTGAAGCAGGTTCCGATAAACAGAAAATCGTTCCACACAATCACGTCTCCGCCTTCTACATGGGCGGATTCCGGAAGATTAATGATGTCGCGCCATTTTACTTCTTCAAAAATCTTTTTATAAGCATCCTGTTCATCGAATCTGTCGGCAATAACATTGGAAATGATCATTTTATCATCAATCACAAAGGCTACATCTCTGGCAAAAACCTGATTGTAATCTTCAATAATATCTGGCCGAAAAACATTGACATCATGTTTTTTAAGCACTTTTTCAAAAGCGGTCATTTCGTTAATAATATCCTCTTCTCGGGGATAAATATTATTCTGAATAGAGTGGAATGATTTTGCATCATAGCTTTCCTCCAAAGCAGGAATTCCGCCCATGGAACGGGGCTGTCCCAATACAACTGATGATAATTTCCCTGTTTCGTTTTTGATATTAAGTTTCATAAAAAATGCGCTGGTTACAAAGATACTGAAAGGTTTTTGATGATGAAAATTTTCAAAAAAAACAAAAAACTCCCGAAAAGGAGTTTTTTGAATATGGGTCTTTTACTAAGTTATCTGTTTACGATATCTATATAATCGCGTTTCTGGGCGCCTTGGTACACCTGTCTTGGCCTTCCGATCGGATCGCTTTTCAAACGCATTTCTTTCCACTGAGAAATCCATCCGGGCAATCTTCCCAAAGCAAACATTACGGTGAACATTTCTGTAGGAATTCCCAAAGCTCTGTAGATAATTCCGGAGTAGAAGTCTACATTGGGGTACAGTTTTCTGCTTACGAAATAATCGTCTTCCAACGCAACTCTTTCCAACTGCATGGCGATATCCAAAGCTTTATCATTGATTCCCATTGCATTCAGCAGGTCATCTGCTGCTTTTTTAATGATCGTTGCTCTCGGGTCGAAGCTTTTGTAAACTCTGTGACCGAAGCCCATCAAACGGAAATTATCGTCTTTGTTTTTCGCTTTTTCCACATATTTTGCAACATCGCCTCCGTCTTGTTCAATCATTTCCAGCATCTCGATCACAGCCTGATTGGCGCCACCGTGAAGCGGACCCCAAAGTGCAGAAATTCCGGCCGATACTGAAGCGAACAATCCTGTGTGTGCAGAGCCTACCATTCTCACGGTAGAAGTAGAACAATTCTGTTCATGATCCGCATGAAGCATTAATAACTTATCCAGCGCTTCGACTACCACAGGATTCATTACAAATTCCTCATTCGGGCGGCGGAAGCACATTCTGTAGAAATTCTCCACATAATTCAGACTATTATCTCCGTGGTTGATCGGGAAGCCCATTCTTTTTCTGTATGTCCACGCACAAAGGTGAGAGAATTTGGCAATCAGCATTTCGGCAGCATGGTCTAAATCTTCTTTAGAATTTACATTGACTGCTTTTGGATTAAACGCCGTTAACGCTGATGTCAGGGAAGATAAAACTCCCATTGGATGCGCCGAGCGAGGGAAAACATCGATAAGACGCTTCATTTCATCGGCTACAAAATTGTATTTTTTAATTCCTGCTTCGAAATTCTGGAACTGTTCCTTATTGGGCAGTTCTCCCTGAAGCAGCAGGTACATTACCTCTGTAAAATTTGATTTTTCTGCAATTTGCTCAATCGGATAACCTCTGTAATACAGTTCGCCCTGATCACCGTCAAGATAAGTAATCTCGCTGACCGTAGCGCCTGTATTTTTATATCCTAAATCCAAAGTAATGAGGCCTGTCTGATCTCTCAGTTTTGAAATATCTATACCTCTGTCTCCGATGGTGCTTTCTACAACGGGGTATTCGAAAGATTTCCCGTCGTAATTCAATATAACTTTGTTCTGTGACATTTTGTTGAAAAATTTTTGTTAAAATTACGGAAAAACCGTTTAATAATAAAACTTCGGGACGCCATACTGATGTTTTTTTTCTATTTGCACCATTAATTTTCTTTAAAAAAATAAACCGGAAAACAAAACACAGAATAGCTTTCTGATAATCAAATGCTTAAAAATGAAGAACACCAGAATCTGAATTCTGGTGTTCTTC
>JADMKO010000181.1 GCA_015478785.1 Chryseobacterium sp.
TTTCGCTAATCATTCATTTGAATTTAAAGTAAAATGTTTCACGTGAAACATTTTATAGAGGAAATGTTTTTAAGTAATAATTTTCCTTGCTTCGCATTTCATTTATTTCAGCTTCCGTCTTATCATGATATCCACAAAGATGCAGAATACCGTGAACCAACACTCGTTTTAGTTCTTCTTCAAAACCTGAATCAAACTGTGAAGCATTCTCTGAAATACGCTGCAAAGATACGAAAATATCACCGCTAATGATTTTACCCTTGGTATAATCGAAGGAAATAATATCGGTAAAGTAATCATGCTGAAGGTACTGCCGGTTGATTTCGAGCAGGTAAGTATCATCACATAAAATGAAATTCAGAATTCCTGGTTTTTTATCCTCGCTTATTATTACTTCCTTCAACCAGCTTTTTATGTCCGGATTAAGTGCGATTTCGTCGGTATTTTCAAAGAAAAACTGTATCATAATTAAAACCAATGTCCGAGCATGATATTGAAAATTCCGCTATTTTTCTTATTAATCATCATGCTATAATTAATCTTTACAGGCCCCAAAGGAGAGCGGTATCCTAAAGACAGCCCGCCTGAAATGTAATGAATATGCAACATATCTCTAATTCGGACTTCATCAAAAACAGTTAGCATATTGAAATTACCTGCAACAAAAAAGTTTTTTTGAAATCGGAATTGAGCGGTTTGAGATACACTCATCATATTATCATTACTTATTTCGGCCAGTTTCATTCCTGGAAATGATGTAAAATTTCCTAATTCCTGCTCAAAAATTCCACCTGCTCTGAACTTGTAATATGGCGAAATTTCTTTATTTGCAGTAATACCTCCGAAGAAATTTAACTGATATGTTATACTTTGCGATAGAGGAAAGTTAAAATTAAGCAGTGCTTTGGTTTGAAAAGCTTTTTTCTCGGGATTGTCATTAAAGAAATCCAGATATTTTCCATTAATGTCCATAAAAAACCCTCGTGAAGGGAAGTTTCTGTCGTCCCGGGTATCGCTTTTTATAAAAACATAAGGATTGATAAAGTTCCCTGTACTATGCAGATTGGTTTTGAAATATTCATGATTGAAACCTCCGCCGACAGCAAACTTATCTCTCCACACTGATTGAATAAAAACATCGTTTCTAAACCAATTCCATGATATATTTTCGTTATTTCCGTCTGCGAAATCAAATGACATTCCTGACGAATACACCCCAAATCCCGGAATATAACCGTTGTCGATAAAATAATTAAAATAATAGCGGGGCTTATCTCCCACAATTAAATCAAGAGAAATAATTGAATTTCTAAACAAGAGCCTTTTTATAGTGGCGTTCAACAGAAGTCCGGTTTTGAAAACTTCATCGTAATGCAGTCCTGCTTTCAGGAAAAACCGTGTGTCTACTTCACTTAGAATCAACTTTAAATGATTCTCGTTATTCTGTTGAATGATATCATAATTGATCGTATAATAATTGTTTGTAGCATAGAGTTTGCCAATCATTTTATTAATGCTTCCATACGTTTGAAGAGACGGCAATTTTAGGTTCATTTTACCTTGTATGTAATTTTGATCGAAAATGTTATTATTTTCAAGAATCAACTGATCAATTTTATACACGTTGGAAAATATCGAATGCACGGAACTTCTTAGTGGAGATTCCCGTTTCGGAAGTTTGCTCAAAACGTCGGCATATTTCAATGTTTCATTATATCCTGACAGGAGAATTTTTTCCTTATCGCTATAACTTGTTGCCGAGAGTCCGGAAAGATCGGGCTTTATGGTAATATCAGTAAACTCATATTGTCTTTTATTTTCTTTTTTAATCCCAAAATCAATGATCTGGTTGAAGATAGCAAGAACTGAATTTAACTGTTCTTTTGGAGTAAGTGGCTGGCTGAGATCCACCCCGATAACGATGTCTATTCCTTTGTTTTTTAGAGGTTCCGAAGGTAAATTCAGCGTCATGGCTCCATCTATGTAAAGGCTGTCATTGATCTGAACCGGATCCATCAAAGAAGGAAAGGCCGAACTGGCCATTATCGCACTCACCAGATCGCCTTCCTCAAAAATTTCCATTTTTCCGTTTTCGAGATTTGTGGCTATACATAAAAAAGGGATCGGGAGTTCAGAGAAATCCGTAATATGGGAAACATTTTTGAACAGTTCTTCCAGCAAGTAAATATTTTTCTGGCCTGTAGAAATAGCTTTTGGCAGTACATTCACTTTCCCGTTTTTGATGGGCAGGGTGAGAAGATATTTGTCTGTAGTTTTATAGAAGAAAGGTGTTTCCTGACGCGTTTTTTCATTGGCGATGAGAGTGTAAAAGTCAGTCTTCATCACGAATTTTTCAATTTCATCCGCTTTATATCCTGCTGCATATAAGCCTCCGACAATAGCGCCCATGCTGGTTCCGGAGATATAATCTATTTTGATCCCTAATGAATCTATTACTTTCAGGACACCGATATGCGCAAAGCCTTTCGCACCACCGCCAGACAATGAAAGCCCAATTTTAGGATTCTCAGGCAAAACAAATCCTTCCTTCACCTGGCTTTTACCAAAAAACCAGATGAGAAGAAATGTAAACCAGAGAATTTTTCGTGTCATTTTTTGATATAAATTCTTTTTACCCGCCGGGATATTGAGGTTAAAACTTCGTAAGGTATTGTATTGCAATATTTTGAAAACTCTTCCAGGCTAGGATAAGAATTAAAAATAATCACTTCATCGCCTTCCTGTATATCGGCAGCATGCTGAAGATCCACCATCATCATATCCATACAAATATTTCCGACGATAGGATAAAGCCCGCCTTTGATTCCCACAAAACCAACGCTGTTTCCTATTAATCTTGGAATACCGTCAGCATAACCAACAGGAATGGTCGCGATTAATGTGTCCTTCGCAGTTTTATGATTTCTGTTGTAACCTACGCTTTCGCCTTTTTTAACCTTAGAAATCTGAGAAATCACGGTCTTTAATACCACAGCACTTTGTAGTTGTTTTTTAATTTCAGGCTGAGATGAAATTCCCATCATTCCGATTCCAATTCTTACCATATCTAGCTGATATTCAGGGAAATTCGTAATTCCTGATGAATTCAGAATATGACGAAGAGGTTTGTCTTTAATTCCGGCAATTAGGTAATCAGAAGTGGTGATAAAGGTATTAATCTGATGCAAGGTAAACTTTTTTTCTTCTTCTGCATCGGCTGATGACAAATGACTGAAAATACTGGCTACCTTCAGATTCATTTGATTTAGTTTCTCAATAAGTTCGTCTAATTCATGCGCATGAAAACCCAGTCTTTGCATTCCGGTTTCTAATTTGATATGAATGGGATAATTTCTGTCTGTTCCCTTTTCCTGCAGCGTTTTATAGAAAAGCTCCAACACCCTGAAACTGTAGATTTCCGGCTCTAAATTGTAATCAATCACTGCATTATAGCTGTGCTGCTCCGGATTCATAACGATGATGGGCGTGGTAATTCCTTTTTTTCTGAGTTCTGCGCCTTCGTCAGCATACGCAACACCAAGGTAATCAATGTGATGATGCTGTAGAAATTCGGCAATTTCATAGCCACCAAGTCCGTAGGAATATGCTTTTACCATCGCCATTATTTTGGTTTCGGGTTTCAGCAGTGTTCGGTGAACATTGATATTGTTGAGAATCGCATGCAGATTGACCTCCATCACTGTGTCATGCTTCTGCAATTCCAGAATATTTTTAAGTTTCTCAATTTCAAATTTCCTCGCTCCTTTCAAAAGGATAAGTGAATTATCTATCTTTAAAACTTCCTGACTTTCAATTAATTGTTCAGTAGTATTAAAAGTAGAGGTTTCAGTATTGAAAAGTTCACTAAATTTCGATATTCCGGCCCCAATAAGGAAAACTTTACTGAATTCCTGTTCATTCACCAATCGTGCAGCCTCGGTATAAATTCCTTCCGGATCTTCGCGTGCTTCTACAATATCTGTGAGAACCAGTATTTTTTTATCTTTATTATATTCGTTGATGAACTGGAAAGCAATTTTAAGAGAGTCCAGATCCAGATTGTAAGAATCGTTAATGATTAAATTATCATGAATTCCGTTGATGCTTTCCAGCCTCATTTCTACGGATTTCAGTGCATTCAGTTTCTCAATAATCTGCTGATTACTGAATTTTAATTCTTTTAAAACAGCGATAATGGCCAGTGCATTCGTGAGTGTTGCCTCATCTGCTGCCTGAACAGGAAATGAAAATGTATTACCGGCAAATGACACTGTAATTTGGTGCGAGCCAGCTTCGGAAATTATGTGAAGATCATTATGTTGGCGAAGGCCATATGATATTAATTTCTTACTTGAATAAACCTGGTGTATTTTCCTATAAACGTTTTCCTTATCGCCATTAAATATAATGATATCGGAATGTTTAAATAATTTTATTTTTTCAGCAATCAATTGTTCTTCAGAATCAAAATGAGCAGAATGTGCGGTTCCGATATGAGTAAGGATTCCGATTTCAGGAGAAAAAATAGCTTCCAGTTTTTCCATCTCTCCCGGTTTGGAAATTCCTGATTCAAAAATTCCCAACTGATGCCGTTCATCTATTTGCAATAAAGAAATCGGTAATCCTATTTGAGAATTGAAACTTTTAGGACTTTTTACGGTGCTGAATTCGTTCCAGAGACACTGATACAGCCACTCTTTTACAATCGTTTTACCGTTACTACCGGTGATTCCGATGGTTTTTAAACCCGGAAACTGCTGCAGATGATATTTCGCCAATTTTTGCAGAAATTCTATTGAATTTTCTGTGATGATCAGCGTAACAGATTCGTTGACCGGGACTTGATGTTCAGAGATAATTATTTGTACTCCTGCTTCCACGGCGGTGTGGATATACTTCTCGCCACTGTTTTTTGAAGTATTAATGGCGATGAATGCCGTCTGCTGTACCGAAAACAATATTCTGCTGTCGAAAGCAATATTCTGCACCATTCGTTCTCCGTCTCCTATCAGCTGACTCCCGGTAATGGAAGCCATTTGTTTCGCAGTATAATTCATGGTGTGGGATTGTTTTTCAGTACTTCTTCCACAAAAACGCGTCTACTTACCGCTTCATAACTTTCTGTTTCCCCAAGTTCTACAAGATCTTTTCCTTCGCTGATTCTCAAGGAATAGTTGGCGAGATTTCCCGTCCGTTTGCAAATGGCGTGTACTTTGGTTACATACTCCGCTGTCGCCATGAGATTAGGCATTGAGCCAAACGGGCGTCCCAGAAAATCCATATCCAATCCGGCGATCACCACCCGAACGCCTTCATTCGCCAGTGCATTGGCTACTTCTACAATTCCGGAATCGAAAAACTGTGCTTCATCAATCCCTACGACATCGCAGGTAGAACCCAGAAGCAGAATTTCGTTGGAACTTTCTACGGGTGTGCTTCTGATTTTATTAAGATTATGGGATACTACTTCTATTTCGTCATATCGGGTATCCAGTTTTGGTTTGAAAATTTCCACATTCTGGCCTGCCATTTCTGCCCTGCGCAACCTGCGGATAAGCTCCTCGGTTTTGCCGGAAAACATAGATCCGCAGATCACTTCCATCCATCCGCTCTGTCTGGAATGATTTATTGTATTTTCTAAAAACATTTGCTATTTTAGCCGTGAATATAATTTCAAAAATAAGCAAAATTTAATAAGGAATTGCTATGCAAAGTGCGACAGAAATTCAGGAGTCCGTTTTTCAGGATGCGAAGAAAATCGTTGAAAAAATAATGAGCCAATCTACAGCAGAAGCGTTGGCCAACAGTGAAAAAGATATTCTGAAACTTCAGGAACTTGCTGCTTTTCTAAGAATTTCGATTCAATATTCATCAGTACAGGGAGAAAAAGATCAGAAAAATGTAAGAGAACTTTCCGATGAAGAAATTGATTTTGAAAACCATACCGAAAAATATCATGCTGAAGAAGAAGTGATTTTTAACAACGAACTGAATCAGATCGATCAATCAGAAATTGATCATCCGGAATATGATGAAAATTTAGAGGAAGAAGCTGTTTTCAATAATGAACTGAACGAAATAGAAGAAATTCTATCCGAAGATGAAGAAAATGAAGCTGAAGAAATACAGTTGGCTGTTGAAGAATCTGAACCGAATGAAAACCGAGGAAAAATAGTAGAATTTTCCAAACAAGAAAGATTACAGCACTTAAATGAAGTTGCCGAAGAACTTCAGGAACTACATCATGAAGAGAAAAAAATACGGCTTGCCAACATTAAAGGCCTGAAAAAAATACAATCGCTTTTCGATGATGAACTTACTCCGGAGGAAGACCCAAAACCTGAACCTTCCAGTTTGCTTAAAACGAATGTTCCCGTTGATTTTATGGAGGCCGGAAAGCCAAAGCCTGAATTTAAACTTGATTTGAATGATAAAATTGCTTTTTCAAAAATGCTTTTTGAAGGCAGCCAATCAGAAATGAATGAAACTATTCATCAACTCAACAGCTTTTCTACATTGGAAGAAGCCAAAGAGTTTTTAAGTGATATCTATTACCGTAAAGGCTGGGAAAAAGCCGATGAATACGCACAAAGATTATGGAGTCTCGTAGAAAATAAGTTTCAGTAATCCATACTCATTCAGCGAGGAAATACATTTTATGAGTCAAAATATCTCAGATTTTCAGAATATTTTTTTTATCGGAATTGCCGGTGCAGGAATGAGTGCTCTGGCACAATACCTGAAAGGAACGGGGAAAGAAGTTTCCGGCAGTGACCGGTATTTCACACCCGATACTTTCAATAAAACTAAAGAACAACTGGAATCCGATGGAATACACTGTTTTCTTCAGGATGGGAGCGGCATTACAGAAAAAACGGAATTGGTAGTCGTGTCTACGGCGATTGAAAATACCGTAGCAGAAGTGGTAAAAGCTCAGGAACTCAATATTCCTGTCATTAAAAGAAGTGAACTTCTGGCAATGATTTGTGACAGCAAGAAAACCATTGCTATCGCAGGAACTTCAGGTAAATCGACGACTGCCGCGATGCTATATCACATTTTGGCAGTAGCAGGTTTGGAGCCAGGAATTATTACCGGAGCAGGTTTGACTTCATTAATAAAAAAAGGAAAAATTGGAAATGCGGCTGTTGGAAAGGGAGAATGGCTCATTATAGAAGCAGATGAAAGTGACGGTTCTGTGGTACAATACAGGCCTGAAATCGGCGTACTGCTGAATGTAGATAAAGACCATCAGGAAATGGAAGAACTGATGCAGCTTTTTACCATTTTTAAAAACAATACAAAAGGAAAATTTATCGTTAATCAGTCGAATATGCAGGCTGCTTTGCTGTCTGAGAATTCAGAAACTGATTTCGGATTTGAGAATAAAATTGCAAAATATAACGCTACAGATTTCCAGCAAAAAGGGTTTGAACTGACTTTTCAGGTTCTTGGACAAACCATAAAGATGAATGCCGTAGGAAGGCACAGCGTGGAGAATGCCACTGCGGCCATTGCCGTAGCCCATCAAATTGGAGTCGATTTAAAAACCTGTGCTGAAAGCCTTTATAAATATGAAGGAATTTACCGTAGACATCAGATTTTAGGAAACAAAAACGGCATTTGGGTTATTGATGATTACGCCCATAATCCGGCGAAATGCGCGGCTTCCATCAAAGCCTGTCAGCCGCTCGCAGATAAAGTGGTGGCCTGGTTTCAGCCTCACGGTTATGGCCCGACCCGTTTTTTGAAAGATGATTATATAGAAGAAATTTCCGCTGCGCTACGGCCTCAGGATGAAATATGGATGAGCGAAATTTTCTATGCAGGCGGTACAGCCACGAAAGATATTTCGGCAGAAGAGCTGATTGAAGGCGTCAAAGCAAAAGGAAAAAAAGCTTTTTTCGTAGCAGAAAGAACGCAGTTTCTGGAGAAGGCCAGACCGTCCTTGTCGGAAAGTGCTATTTTGCTGCTGATGGGAGCGAGAGACCCGGGATTAGAAGAATTCTCGAAATTTATTTTTGAACAGCTTTAATGAGTGGAATCCTTTATTTTGTTCCGACTCCGGTAGGAAATCTGGAGGACATGACCTTCAGGGCGATTAAAGTTCTGAATGAAGTGGATTATATTCTGTGTGAAGATACCCGGACTTCCGGTGTTTTGCTGAAACATTATGAAATTTCCAAACCTACCCGGTCCTATCATCTCCATAATGAGCATCATGTTACAGAAAAAATCATTCAGCAGCTGAAAGACGGGGATAATATTGCGCTGATTACAGATGCAGGGACACCCGGTATTTCCGATCCCGGTTATCTGCTGGCAAAAGCCGGTGGAGAAGCCGGAATTCAAATGATATGTCTTCCCGGAGCTACAGCGTTTGTACCCGCATTGGTGGTTTCGGGATTGCCCAATAACGAATTTCTTTTTGCCGGATTCCTTCCACAAAAGAAAGGACGTCAAACCAAACTGAGCCAACTTGCGGCAGAGAAAAAAACCATTGTTTTATACGAAAGTCCGCACAAGATCAATACGACTCTTGAGCAGATCAAAGAAATATTTGGGGAAGAAACCCGGGTGAGTTTAAGCCGCGAAATATCCAAGAAGTTTGAAGAAACTAAAAGAGGAACTATCAATGAGTTAATTGAATTCTCCAAAAGCAAAACTTTAAAGGGAGAAATTGTATTGGTGATTAATAATGTGACTTAAACGTTCCAGTTAAAGATGGTTTGAATCTTTAACTTTACTCTATAAAGAACTTGAAAGAATAAAAATATGAAACTATTAGAAGGAAAAGTAGCGCTGATTACGGGCGGAACAAGAGGAATAGGGAAAGGAATTGTGGAAGTTTTTGCAGCTCAGGGTGCGAAGATCGCTTTCACGTATGCAGGATCTGTAGAGAAGGCTCGGGAGCTTGAAAATACTTTAAGTTCCTCCACTCAAATTAAAGCTTATCAGTCAGATGCATCCGATTATGATGCAGCTCAAAAGCTGGTCGATGATGTGATGGCAGAATTCGGGAAAATCGATATTCTGATTAACAACGCCGGTATCACCCGGGATAATCTGATGCTGAGAATGTCTAAAGAAGACTGGGATACCATCATTAAAGTAAATCTGGATTCTGTATTCAACCTTACCAAAGCGGTAATAAAGCCCATGATGAAGGCCAAATCGGGATCTATTATCAACATGACTTCCGTGGTGGGTATTAAGGGAAATGCTGGACAGGCCAATTATGC
>JADMKO010000182.1 GCA_015478785.1 Chryseobacterium sp.
GATTTTTCTAAAGTCATCCAGAGAAGCCGAGGTGTAGCATCAAAGATGAGTGGCGGAATCCAGTTTCTGATGAAGAAAAACAAGATTGATGTCATTATGGGAACTGCCCAAGTGAAACCCGGAAAAAAGATTGAAGTTACAGATGCTGAAGGAAAAACTTCCGAGTACACAGCTCAACATATTATCATTGCAACCGGAGCGCGTTCCAGAGAATTGCCCAATCTTCCACAGGATGGAAAAAAAGTGATCGGTTATCGCCAGGCTTTAGCACTTCCGGAACAGCCCAAATCCATGATCGTAGTAGGATCCGGTGCGATAGGAATTGAATTTGCCGATTTTTATAATACGATGGGAACTAAGGTAACCGTGGTGGAATTTATGCCGAATATCGTGCCTGTAGAAGATGAAGAAATCTCAAAACACCTTGAAAAATCTTTGAAAAAATCTGGAATTGAGATCATGACCAATGCGTCTGTGGAAAGTGTTGATACCTCCGGAAATGGCGTGAAAGCTACCGTAAAAACTTCAGGCGGCGAGATCACTTTAGAAGCAGATATTTTACTTTCAGCAGTAGGAATTTCTGCAAATATTGAAAATATCGGTTTGGAAGAAGTTGGTATTCAGACTGATAAAGGAAAAGTTTTGGTAAATGATTGGTATGAAACTTCAGTACCGGGTTATTATGCCATCGGAGATATCATTCCTACTCAGGCGTTGGCGCATGTCGCATCAGCGGAAGGAATTACTTGTGTGGAAAAAATTAAAGGAATTCACATCGAAAAAATTGATTACGGAAATATTCCAGGATGTACCTACTGTCACCCGGAAGTTGCTTCAGTAGGGCTTACGGAGAAGCAGGCAAAAGATCAGGGTTTTGAAATAAAAGTTGGAAAATTCCCGCTTTCTGCATCCGGAAAAGCTACCGCAAACGGAAATACGGACGGATTTATCAAGGTAATTTTCGATGCAAAATATGGCGAATGGCTCGGTTGTCACATGATTGGTGAAGGTGTTACGGATCTGATTGCCGAAGCTGTTGTAGCCCGAAAACTGGAAACCACGGGTCACGAAATTATTAAATCAATCCACCCGCATCCGACGGTATCAGAAGCTATCATGGAAGCCGTAGCCGCGGCCTATGGTGAAGTGATTCATATTTAATTTTATAAAAATTTGATAATTAAAGACCGTTACAAAAATGTTGAAACGGTCTTTAATTTTTCATAAAAGAACTTCATTGTTATTTCCTCGGCAAACAAAAACTGAATTTTGATCCTTTGCCTAATTCACTGTACACTTTTATTTTGCCTTCACTTCTTTTGATAATTTGGGAAGAAATGTATAAACCAAGTCCCATTCCCTCAAAAGTATTGCTGGATTCTTCGTTCACCCGATAAAATTGTTCAAATATTTTTTCAATTTTATTTTTAGGGATTCCAATACCGAAATCTTCCACGGAAAAACACGCGTTTCCTTCTTCATCAGTATGGCTGCAAATCACTATTTTTTCTTTGTTTGGTGAATATTTGATGGCATTGGAAATGAAATTCTGCATTACTTGTTGGATGCGTTCCCGGTCGCCTTCCACGAGTCCTGTGGAACCGAGTTTTGAAATAATTTTGTGATTTCCATTGGATATTTTTGCTTCTTCAGCTACTTCTGAAACCAAATCATCAAAATCGAATACAGTTTTATTGAGAGGCAATTGTCCATTTTGAATCTTCGTAACATCCAGAAGATCAGTAATTAACTGATTTAGTCTGTTGATTTGAATTCCCATTTTGCCTGCATATTCTGCTCCTTTTTCATACCCTTCCTGTTTCAGCATTCGTTCCAATGCTTGTGCGTAGAGTTTGATACTGGTAAGCGGCGTTTTCAGTTCGTGGCTTGTGATGGCGAGAAAATCATCTTTTTGTTTTAGGAAAGTTTTAAATTCATGAATGTCTGTAGTAGAGCCGATCCATTTTAAAATTTTACCATCATCAGATTTGATGGGAATGCCTCGGCCCAGATACCAATGATAGGTCCCTGGATTATCTTTCTTTTCCAGTCGGTATTCTACTTCGTGCAACTCGCCGGTTTCTATATTTCTTTTCCAGGTTTCTTCTATATTTTTGAGATCGTCTTTATGCACAATCTCTTTCCAGTTTTTTATATGAATTTCATCTTTTGGCAGGCCAGACAATTCATACCATCGTTCATTGAAATAATCTACCTCGCCATCAGGTTTTGCTGTCCATACAATCTGCGGGATGGTATCTGCCAGATTCTTAAAACGGAGTTCACTTTCCTGTAGTTTTCTTTTGAGTTGTATTTCCTCAGTTATGTCGTAACCTACTGAAACAATAGTGTTTTCGCTTTCCCCTAAATCTATAGGTGTGAAAATGTAATTCATATACCGAGGTTTCTCAAAATGGGGGAGTTTTACTTCAATTTCTTTGATCTGAATTTGCCTTCCGGTTTCATACGCCTGTTTCAAATAACCGATTATAAAATGATTTTCAAGTTCCGGATATGCTTCTATCAATGTTTTACCGATTCTTTGGTCATTTTTCTCCCATAACTCAGAAACTCCGCGATTGCTCATTTCAATAGTGAATTCGGGACCTTTCAAAACGCTCATTGCTAAAGGAACAGCGGCAATAAATTGCCGCAAACGTTCTTCACTTTTTTCGATTAATTTTTTTGCATTAATTTGTTCTGTCACATCCAGACTCATATTCAGAACCCCGAAAATTTCGCCGCTGCTGTCGTATATCGGTTTGAAACTGAGATTCATATACACAGCCTGAAATTCATCACCTTGTGGTATCATTATTTTGGCTGCATCTTCTTTATAAATTTTTCCGGTGCGGTACACATTTTTCAGAATCTCAGCAAAAGGTTGTGCAAAAAGTTCCGGCAGCGCATCGCGGAGCGGCAACCCTGTCAAATCATGTTTTTCTTTCCAGTATTCTTTTGCTTTTTCGTTGATAATGTCAATAATGAGCTCTTCACCTTTAAAGAAAATCGTGGGAATTTCTGCTTCCATAATGAGGTTACGGAAACGGGCTTCTATTTTTTCATTTTCTTGTTTTGCCAGAACTTGCTCTGTAACATCATTTGCAATGGTAATAATTCCGGTAATTTCACCTATTGTATTTTTCAAGGGAGAATAGGTGAAATCATAATATGAGGTCAGTTCTGCACCATTTTTTATGAGGGTCATTCTCCTCTCATGTCCTGTATGGATAACGTCGTTTTCATACACGTTCAGCAAAATTTTCCGGAATTTCGGACTGTTAAAAAGAGGCTGCACTTCGTAAATTGGACGACCGATGACTTCTGCATCCACGCCCATGTATTTCAGCATTAAACTGTTGGAGGCTTCTACAATCATGTCTTTTCCCTTCAGTACAGCGAGTGCTACGGGAGCTTGTCCAAAAAGTTCGATAAGAGTTTCCGGCTTTAGCTGGTTGTTTTCCAGAAAATTTTTCATATTTGCGAAAATAACAGAATTGGATTTACAAATCGTTATACCTTTTCCATGTTTCTGTTCTATATTCGGCTATGGCCTTGTTGATCAACTCCACCTGTTGATGCAGTGATGTACTTCCAGGATTGGATTTTAGGGTTTGCATTTTTCGGGAAAGCCCGTCTTTCAGCATATTCAGAATCATCATTCGAGCTTGTGGATTTTCTCCTAATTGTCTTTTGGCCTGAATCAGAATTTTGGTGACGCTTTCTGTTGCTTTGGTATTGTCTGAATCCATAATCCAGTGAAAACCTTCTTCGGCTGTTGCACCAAGTTGCGGATCCTGAAATTTAATAAAAGGATAAAAAGCGACCGTGCTTCCGATGGCATGCATTTGTTTTTCAATTTTATTTTGAACGATGGCAGGAAGCAAAGTGGCGATCACTTCTTCTGAGGCTTTTTCCAGATCAACCTGCGCTGCCAGATCCTTTATTTTTGCGGGATCCAAGGAAATAATTCCGGCTAATGAAGTAGCTTTTACCGAATTGGAAGGCGTGGCGAATTTCTTTTCATACAAAGCAAGATATTTTTGGTTCCCAGTTTTTCGAAGTGCGGCAATAGCTGCGGATTGTACCAATGTCCGGGGATCGGAATCCGCCAGTTTTTCAACTTCTGATACAGCGATTTTAGCATGACTGGCTTTTGAAAGATCCAGAACATTCAGTGCTTTCATTCGGATCCGGAAGTTTTTATCTTTCAGTGCAGCAGCTATGGTTTTGATGGCAGCATCATGATCCGGGGTTTTTTCTGCACCTTCTAAAGCGCGATACCGGCTGAAGAAATTTTCAGAACCATTGTATTGCAAGAGATATTGCTCAGGAGTTTTATTTTCAGAAATTTCTGCTAAAAGAATTCCATCAGCGTTCAGGTTAATGAGATCTGCATTTTTGGAAACAGGAAATCTAAAATCATTTTTGGAACGGGCATTAATCCACACATTTTTTCTGGTCGCTTTTCCATTCTCAAAAATATCAATGGCCAAAGGAAACTGGAAGTATTCTGACTGAATTTGGTTAACAGAAACTGTTAGTTCTTTTTTGACAGGATCAAAACTCGATGTAAAACTGAGTTTCGGATGTCCGCTGCCGAAAAACCATTGGTCAAAAAACCAGTTCAGGTCTTTTCCGGTGATTTTTTCCAGCGAAAGACGGAATTGATGCGCTTCTCCGGTACCGTATTCATTTGTTTTTAAATAATAATTCATCCCTTCCCAAAAGGCTTCATCGCCTACATAATGCCGAAGCATATGAAGAATAGCGCCGCCTTTATTGTAGGAAACCGCATCGAACATGTCTTCCCGGGCATGATAATTAAAACGAATCAGATCTTTGGAAATATTCGACGGATCCATCAGATAACCCTGAATCGCGATCATCAGTCCGTAATCGGCGAAATCTCTTCCATATTTATGTTCGTTCCATAAATACTCGGAATAATTCGCAAAAGATTCGTTCATGGAAAGTTGACTCCAGCTTTCCGTGGTAACCAAATCGCCAAACCAGTGATGAAACAGCTCATGTGTTATGACATCTTCCCATCGGTTTTCATCAATTAAATCTTCTGGTTTCTGTTGTGCCGCATCCGAATGAAGAACGGCTGTCGTATTTTCCATCGCACCGCTTACGTAATCGCGGGCTGTTATTTGAGCATATTTGTTCCAGGGATAATCGTATTTAAGTTTTTTGGAAAAGAATTCCATCATTTCCGGCGTGTTCCCGAAAATTTGTTTGGCAAACGGTTCATATTCTTTTTCCACATAATAATCGACGGGAATATTTCTCCATTTGTCTTTTACAATTGCATAATCGCCAACGCCCATGAAGAAAAGATACGGTGCGTGTTTTTTGTCCATTACCCAATGATCAGTTCTTAATCCACCGGATTCCTTCACTGAAGATTTCAGATAACCGTTGGAAAGCGTGACGTATTTGTCGGGTACCGTCATGTAAATTTCCTGTGTGGTTTTCATATTGGGTTTATCGATAGTAGGAAACCATACCGAACTGGATTCCGTTTCTCCCTGAGTCCAGATTTGTGTCGGTTTATCGGGATCTTTTCCCTGAGCATTGATGAAATACAGGCCTTTGGCATCGGTAATGGCGGCACTTCCTTTTTGTTTCACTTCGTTCGGGCGTGCTGTATATTTGATGAATACAGTATATTCCTGATTTTTTTGATAGGTTTTATCGAGATTAATATGAAGAATATCGTTCTGATAACTGTACTTCAGCGGAGAACGTGATCCATTTTTGTCTACAGCTACTTCATGGATCACCATTGCTTTTGCATTTAGAACCAACGAATCTGAAGGATAAAAATAAGGTGTTGCTGAAATCCAGGCTTCGCCACTCATTTGTTCCTTTTCGTAATCGAATTTCACCTTCAGTTTGGTATGTTTCAGTTCAGTAGTTTGGGTATGAGTCGCTCTGTAAACAGGTTCTCTTCCCGAAGTTTCGGTTTGCGCGGAAAAGGTTCCTGAACAGAGTATTGCACTAAAGAGAAAGGTGTTTAGAAAAATTTTCTTCATAAGTTACTGTTAATATTGTGGTTTGTGGAGCCGACTATTTAGTTCAATTATTCTTTAGTGAAAAGGATTTCCATACCTCCCTGAAGAAGTTTCATGGTTTTTTTATCTGAATCAAAATCGAGTTGTATTCCGGCAGTGTCGAAGGTAAAAGTGTTTTCAGACTTTGCTTGCAACGGAAATTCTCCCTGTCCTGTTGCCTGCGCGAAAATTTGTCCGTCTTTTTCTCTTACTTCAATTTTGATGGGAAGCTGTGTTGAGGAATAGGTTCCGGCATATTTTTGTAAGGTCGCAGGATCCACATTTGCAGCAGTAAAATTAGGGATTTCAATATTCTTACCGGTGGCAAGACTCATCGCTGCGATGGTAATTTGATTGTTGTCGAAAGCAGTTCCGTTAGAAAGCATGACGTAGCCGGTTTTCAGTTCAGGAAAATAATAAAGTGCTGAGGTGAAAGCATCAATTCCGCCATTGTGCCCGAATCCGGAAGTATTGTAAAACGGAACTCTGAAAATCCCGAAGCCATAATTATCTGTCATTGTGATCATTTGTGACAGGCTTTTTTCGGAAATAATTTTATAGTTAAATAAATCCTGGATGAATTTTAAAAGATCCGCACTCGTAGAAACCATTGCGCCTGCAGCAGCGGGAATAGAAAGATCTGTTTCCTCGGATTTTATGAGCGGAGTTTCCAGAGTGTAAGAAAAGGCTTCCATTTTCTGTGGATTAATTTTCCCTCCGTAATAGGTGTTTTTTAATCCTAAAGGTTTTGTGATTTTTTGTTCCAGAAGTTCTGCGTAAGATTTTTTGTACACTTTTTCCAGAATATAGCCCAGCAAAATATAGCCTGAATTGCTGTAGCTGAATTTGGTGCCAGGTTCGAAATCGGTGCCGCTGCTCTTTATTTTAGCAACCATTTCCTGTTTTGTCATCGCCTTTTGATTCCAACTCAGATAATCGGGCAAATCCGTAATGTTGTAAATTCCGCTTCGGTGGTTCAGTAAATTTTCAATGGTTATTTTTTCAGAATTTTTAATTTCCGGGTAAAATTTTGAAAGTTTGTCATCCAACTTTAATTTCCCTTCTTCAACAGCTTTCATCACCAAAACCGCACTGAAAATTTTGCTTACAGAACCAATTCTAAATTTGGTTTCAAGGGAGTTTTTAATTTTATTTTCAACATCTGCAAAACCAATCGATTTAGAATAAACTATTTTGGAATCCTGTGCCACAGCAATGGTTCCCATCATTTTTTGGTTCTCGTCAAGAACATTCATAAACTCATCCATTTTGGTTTTGTTAAAACCTTGGGAGAGTAATACAGAACAAGCAATTAATCCAAAAAAGCTACTGATTTTTTTCATTGATTTAAGTTTTAAAATAAGTTGCGTAGATTGGGGAAACGTTACAAAAAACTGCAGTTATTGCAATAACTTACATTAACTGATGGAATTTTTCAAGAATTTCTTTTCCAAAATCAAAAATTTCCATCTGGATCAGTTTTATATAAATGAATTACACCATAATCTTCTGGATTCATTATATAACCTTTTCCGTGTGTAATAAGAAACCGATAACCTCCATCTTCATCAGGTAATATATCTCTACCAAAAAAATCCTGACCCATTTCATAAAAGTTTTTATTCCAAATATCATTTCCAATTGGATCTAGCAAGTAAATAAAAGTTCTCGTGTAATAATAACCACCTTGCATTGCAATAGCTACAAGGTTACCATTTGGTGTTTCTTTTAGTGAACTTATACTTCCGTAGGAAGGATAATTCTTTTTCCAAATTAAATCTCCATTAGAATTTACCTCATAAATTCCAGTTGTGTAATCTGCGATTGCAGAGTATCCGTAAAAGATATAGTTCCCATTACTTTTTTTAAAAAAACCCATTGCAAATGCATATCCTGGATCATTATAGCTCTTTTCATTTATATAATTTCCATTAAGATCTGTATAAAGAATATTAAACTTAACTTGCAACGTTTGGTTTGCCAAATACTGATCCCAAGTAATTCCTGATATTTCTTTCGTACCAAAAATAACTAACTTTGGTCCATCAATAATTATTTCTTTAAATTCGGTATTAAATGCGTTTTCGAAAACTTTTTCAAAAATAATAATCCCGTTACTATTTAATTTGGTCAGGTGTCCTGCAGCATGCTTATGTGCATTTGTAGATTTAGCATGACCTACCACATAAATTTCATTTGAAGAATTCTCAACCAAAGACTCTATACCTGAAGTTGACCAATTGTCATTAAAAGAATTTAGAAATTTTACCCAAATAATATTTCCATCAAAATCAATCTTGGTCACGTTTCTTCCTGCACCAATTATAATATTATTTGAATTTGCACATTGAATCATTTTCATATTGGATCCCGCTACATTACCAAGATATTCAACTGGAAGTAATTTATTCCAAATTAAATTGCCCGATATATCGATCTTGGTTACATTCAATTTCGATCCAACACCTTGAGCATTATTCTTTCCCAATATTAAAAAACTGTTATCTCGTAATTTTAAAACTTGATTTGCTAGTCCTCCATAATTTGTTTGTGGAAAACCATACTTTTTTAAGTATCTTAAATAGTATTTTACTGTTGTAAAAGTGAAATCAGTACTAGTAATATTTCCGCTTGTGTCTTTTGCAACTACTTTTCCTATGTAATTTGTTAATTCATTAAGATTATTAATTTTCAGTTCTAATTTGGTAGAATTCATTAACAAAGTAGAGCCATTCAATACAACGTCATACTTTATTTCATCGTTCTCAAAGTCATTGGCTTTATCCCAAGACAAAAAAGCACTTTCGTGAGTAATACTGTCAATTTTAACAGAAAAATTATCTGGTGGAATATTATTCTGTGGATTGTTAGGTGTTTCATTATCAAGTTCATTCGTGAGATTTCGATCACCAGTACAAGAACAAGTAAATAGTATTACAATCAAATAGTAAAATATTTTTTTAATCACAGTATTTTTTTTCAAATGTTTTTTAGAAAATCTTTTAATTATTGACTTATGGCTAAACCGCTACTGGAGCTTTAATTCCAGGATGCGGGTCATAATTTTCCAGAGTGAAATCTTCATATTTAAAGT
>JADMKO010000183.1 GCA_015478785.1 Chryseobacterium sp.
GTACAATCAACACTGAAAGTGGGGTGAGAAACAATCAGTACAACAGTGGAAACAGAGTGATCAATGATACCGGAACGCAAAACAACAGCGGAACAAGAGTGCAAAACAATACTCCTGTCAGATCTGTTAATACTTCTGCTCCATCCCAGCAGTCCGGAAATTCGGGCGTACGGAATACACCTCCCCGAACTGCCAATGTTCGTGCAAATAACAGCGCACCGGCAACCATTAGAAATAACAATAGCGGAACGAGAAATTCCAGCCAACGATCCGCAACCAGAGCGGAAAGTACACCGCAAACTTCTCAGAGAAATTCATCCGGAATGCGTTCCGGCGGCAGCGGTCGTTAAAAGCAAAGTGGCTTCCAATCAGGGAGCCACTTTTTTATTTTTTGCAAAGAAACTTTTTTCAGGATTTCTTTTTCGCTTTAATCATCGTTTCCAACATATCCCACATTTCCTGAGGAATCGCTTCCAGCATATTAAATTCACCTGCTCCCTGCAACCATTCGCCGCCGTCGAGGGTCACTACTTCTCCGTTCATGTAAGCAGAATAATCGGAAACCAGATATGCCGCAAGATTGGCTAGTTCCTGATGTTCGCCCACCCTTCGCAACGGAACTTTCTTCCGCATATCGAATTTCTCAGCCAGATCTCCCGGAAGTAATCTTTCCCAGGCTCCCTCAGTCGGAAACGGGCCCGGCGCAATAGCGTTGAAACGGATATTATATTTCGCCCATTCCACAGCCAGGCTTCGGGTCATCGCCAGAACGCCTGCTTTGGCACAGGCTGAAGGGACAACGTAAGCTGAACCTGTCCAGGAATAGGTGGTCACAATATTCAGTACCGTTCCCGGATGTTTTTGATCAATCCAGTATTTTCCTATGGAAAGCGTGCAGTTTTTTGTTCCTTTCAGCACGATGTCGAGAATGGAATCGAAAGCAGAATGGGTAAGGCGTTCCGTAGGAGAAATGAAATTTCCTGCGGCATTGTTCACCAGAATATCGATGACACCAAAACTTTGTACAACCGTGTTTTTCATGGCTTCCACTTCTTCCCAGTTGCGGACATCGCAAGCAACAGGCAACACCGTTCCGCCGGTTTCTTGCTCTAATTCTGTTGCAGTTTGTTTTAATTTGTCCAGATTTCTGGAAGTAATCGCCACTTTGGCGCCGAGTTGTAAAAAATAGCGGGTCATGGCTTTTCCCAGTCCGCTTCCACCACCGGTCACGATGATGATTTTATCTTTCAGTGCGTCATCGCGCAGCATTCCTTCTGTATATTTCATAGCAGTTCAGTTAGAAAGTAAAGGTAAGGAATTTTAGAAATGCCTGTCTAATAAATGGTAATGCGGTACATAGAACAATTAAAATAATCGCTTCTTTTATTTAAGTGATGCCTTTTGGCAAATCAAAAACTAATTGTCACGGTTATGTAATTCTTTTCTTTTTTCAAAAACAGTAACTGAGTTTTTATCTGTGAATATTATTTTATCTCCTTCTATTTTTCCTATTGTCATATTTCTTATATACCAATTTGTTTTACCTTGAGAAGCGGGAAGAAATCTCTCAGTAAGAATTTCACTTCCGTTTATTTTATACTTACCTCCATAGGCTGTAGAATTTTTTCTTCTATGTTCATCAAATCTTCCGAATGCTAAAAATGATGTTTTTCTAAAATACCCATCATTGTGAAAAATCAATATTTCTGGATTTCTTTTTTCGTCATCATTATAATATCTTCCTTCAAAAATCTGCACATAATACGCAGTAGTATCTATTTTTTTTAGATCTTCATTTGAAGGTTTCTCTGTTAAGGAATACTGTGCTTTATTATTTAACAAAGGTTCTCCATGCTGATCTTTTTCTATTTTATATAATTTCTGTCCGCATCCACATATACTTAAAAGTAATGGAAAGATTAAAATTATTTTTTTTACCATGACGCAAATATTTCTAATGAGATATTGAAAACTATTTTTCATCTGCATAATCGATGAATTCATCACACCAACTCCTGCAGCACAAACCAACGTTCTTCCATGGTTTCCAGGCGGTTTGAAATGTCTTTGAGTTTTTCTGAAATGTCCGCTATTTTTTCATAATCGGTTTCGTTGTTCAGGGCATCCATCATTTGGGCACGCTCTTTCTCCAGCTGTGGCATTTCCTTTTCTAGGGTTTCCAATTCGCGCTGTTCCTTGAAGGAAAGTTTCTTTTTCCCAATGGAAACCGGCTCCTGTTTTTTCTCTTCCGTTTCTTCTTTTTTCTCCTGCTGTGCTGATTCCTGACTTTCCTGAGATTTCATTTCGCGGTATTCGGAAAAATTGCCGGTGAAGTTTCTGATCTTCCCGTCGCCTTCAAAAGCCAGCACATGATCCACAATTCTGTCCATGAAATAACGGTCGTGTGACACAATAATCAAACAGCCTTGAAAATTCTGAAGGAAATTTTCCAAGACAGTCAGTGTCGGCAAATCCAGATCGTTGGTCGGTTCGTCAAAAATCAAAAAATTAGGGTTCTGATACAGCACATACATTAGGTGCAGCCTTCTTTTTTCGCCACCCGAAAGTTTAGAAATGGGCGAATACTGCGTTTGGTCGTCAAACAGGAAAAGCCTGAGAAACTGTGATGCCGAAATGGTTCTTCCATTGGCCAAAGGAAAATTCTCTGAAATATTCCGGATGAAATCAATCACCCTTTCCTCTTCATTATAGTTGAGGCCTTTCTGGGAAAAATATCCGAATTTGATGGTTTCCCCCGTTTCGATATTTCCGGAATCCATCGGTTCCAGACCTTGAATAATGTTCAGTAAAGTAGATTTTCCGGTTCCGTTATTGCCCACAATCCCGATTTTTTCCCCTCTCTGAAAAGAATAGGAGAAGTTTTTCAGCAATATTTTCTCCCCGAAACTTTTGTTGATGTTTTTCAGTTCCAGGATTTTTTTGCCCAAGCGTTTCATTTCAAAATCCAGTTCCAGACCAGCTTTTCGGGTATCGGTTTTAGCAGTTTTTTCAGTTTCGTAAAAGGCATCAATCCTCGATTTCGATTTCGTGGTTCGGGCTTTCGGCTGTCTGCGCATCCATTCCAGTTCCTTGCGGTACAGGTTATTCGCCTTGTCGATAGTGGCATTCAGGTTGTCTTCCCGAATCATTTTATTTTCTAAATAAGTGGCATAACTTCCCTGATGGACGTGCAGATTTCTGTCTTCCAATTCCCAGATGATATCGCAAACCGCGTCCAGAAAATAACGGTCGTGAGTCACCAGAAGCATAGTCATGTTGGCTTTGGAAAGGTAATGTTCCAGCCATTCCACCATTTCCACATCCAGGTGATTGGTGGGTTCGTCCAATATTAAAAGAACATGTCGATGTTCAGCGCGGGTTTCTGTAAGAAGTTTCGCGAGAGCGATCCGCTTGATCTGTCCGCCGGAAAGGGTGCCCATTTTGGCGTTTAAATCTGTAATTTTCAGCTGGAAAAGAAACTGTTTCATTTCATTTTCAAGATCCCAGGCTTTCTGAAGTTCCATTTCGGCGATGGCTTTTTCCATTTCCTTCGGATCGGCGGAGATCAGCGACAGATGGTATTTTTTTAATGCCTGAATCGGGGCAGAATCCAGGGTCATCATAAATTCCTCTACTGAAAGCATCGGATCGAAATCAATTTCCTGATCAAAAAGCACGACCTGAATGTCTTTGTGAACGGTGACATTTCCGCTGTCGGCAATTTCTTTTCGGCTCAGAATTTTCAGAAGGGTCGATTTGCCGGTGCCGTTTCTGGCCACGATGGCAATTTTATCGCCTTCATTCACATTGAAAGAGATGTTTTCAAATAGGATTTTGATACCGAAAGATTTGGTGAGATTTTCTGCCGAAACGTAATTCATCTGTGATTAAAATTATGGTGCTAAAATACGGAATTAGATAAGGATAAAAATCACTCCACCATCAGCTTCTCCAGGTCACGCATATTCCCGTTGAAAATATTCAGATCCACTTTTGTATTAATGCCATACACGATGCCGCTTTCCGTGAACTGCCACATCATCCAAGGATCTTCAGGACTGGGCTGAGGAACGTCATTATAGTTGGCAAGCCACAGCGGATATCCGTCAAATTCTCCCTGAAGCTCATCCCGGTAATAGTGATAATAGGTGTAAATAATAGGTTTTTTGCCGTACTTTTCCTCTACAATTTTTACCCATATTTTCAGGTTTTCGATCAGCTTCTTTCTGGAATATTTCACCGGTCTTCTCTCTATATCCAAAACGGGAACCAGATCGCCACCTTCCAGTTTCACGCTTTCCAGAAAATTATTGGCCTGCCGCATAGGATCTTCATCCGGTCTGTAAAAATGATACGCACCCCGAATGAGTTCGTGCTTTTGAGCGGTAGTCCAGAATTCATCAAAATTTCTGTCTTTGCCGCGGTTTCCCATTGTTGCCCGTAAAATCACAAACCTCAGCGGAATCGAGCGGTTGCCGATGCTCAGGCTGTCCCATTGCAGGTCTTTCGGATTCTGGTAATGGGAAATATCAAAGCCGAAAATCTTATCCGCATACATTCCTGTGATTTTGTCAATTCGTTCAGTTTCAAATGCGGTATTTTTTAATTTTTTGTGTTCGAAACGGTTAAAATAGTAGGCGTAATAAAAGGCGATTTTTTCCTTCAGATAGAATCCCGTTCCGGAAAGTGCGAAAAACAGAACTGCAAGCAGGAGCAACCGGCGGAAAATTACTTTCCGTCTTCTTTTCTGATGCAAACGCCTCTTGCTGCCAATTCTGGTCTTTTTTCCTGCCATTTCGGTGCAAAACTAAAATTTTAAAGATGAAGATGGTACAATAATTTCTGTAATTTTGTGATATTATGGAAACACGAGAAAAAATAGTGATTATTGGTGGTGGCTTTGCCGGATTACAACTCGCCAAGACACTCAACAATAAGAATAAAAAAGTATTGGTGATTGACAAAGTGAACCATCACATGTTTCAGCCGCTTTTTTACCAGGTCGCCTGCGGAAGAATTGAACCTTCCAATATTTCTTTCCCATTCCGAAAGATTTTTCAACGTTCCCGCAACACGCAATACAGGATGACAGAGGTACAAAGCGTCGTTCCGGAAGAAAATAAACTGGTTACCGAAGACGGAGATTTTCATTATGACCAGCTCGTTATTGCCACCGGATGCAAAACCAATTTCTTCGGGAATTCCAAAATGGAACACCTGACCTTCGGGATGAAAAACACCCAGGAAGCCATTTCCATCAGAAATCAGGTGTTGCTGACTTTCGAAAAACTGATTATTGAAAAAAGGCGCAGCGACGATGGCAACTGGAATATTGTCATCGTAGGAAGTGGCCCGACAGGTGTCGAACTTGCCGGTGCTTTTGCGGAAATGAAGAAATACATTCTACCGCGCGATTATCCGCATATGAATTTTGATGATCTTAAAATTATTCTGATCAGTTCCACAGAAAAACCCCTGACCTCCATGAGTGAGGAAGCGCAGCAGAAATCTGAAGAGTATCTGAAAGAATTCGGCGTTATTTTCATGAAAGGCGAAATGGTGACCGGATATGACGGCGACAAGGTGTTCATGCAGAGCGGAAAAGAGATTGCCAGCAACAATGTCATCTGGGCAGCAGGAGTTACAGGAAATATTATTGACGGAATGAATCCTGAGGTGGTGTTCAGAAACCGCTATAAAACGGACCGTTACAATCGCGTTTTAGGATATGAAAATATTTATGCCATTGGTGATATCGCTTACATGGAGACCCCAAAATATCCCGAAGGACATCCGCAGGTGGCGAACGTAGCCATCAATCAGGGAAAGAATCTCGGGAAAAACTTTCTGAAAAAGAATCACTCCGACTGGAAAGAATATGAATACAAAGACCAGGGAAATATGGCGACGATTGGCAAACACAGAGCGGTGGTCGACTTGCCCAATTTTAAATTTCAGGGTATTTTTGCATGGTACTTCTGGATGTTCCTTCACCTGATGCTGATTCTTTCGGTGCGGAACAAGCTGGCAGTTTTCTTCAACTGGATGTGGAGTTATGTGAACAAAGATTCATCTCTGAGGCTCATCATCCTTCCAAATAAAAAGAATAAAACCGAACAATGAGAATTGATATCATCAGTGTGTTGCCCGAATTGATGGAGAGCCCGTTTCAGGCTTCTATTTTGAAAAGAGCAGTGCAAAAAGGGCTTGCCGAAGTTTATTTTCACCAGTTGCGCGACTGGAGCACAGGAAAATACCGGCAGATTGACGATGAACCTTATGGTGGCGGAGCCGGAATGGTGATGATGGTGGAACCGCTGGATAAATGTATTTCGGAACTGAAATCGCAACGGAACTATGATGAAATTATTTACCTGACCCCCGAAGGCGAAACCCTGACCCAGAAAATAGCCAATTCGCTTTCTATAAAAAATAACCTGATGTTCATTTGCGGACATTATAAGGGCATCGACCAACGGGTTCGTGACCTCCATGTTACCAAAGAGATTTCCATCGGCGATTACGTTCTTACCGGTGGTGAACTGGCAGCATGTGTTTTGGCAGATTCAGTCATCCGTCTGTTGCCAGGCGTTCTGAACGACGAGCAGAGTGCTTTGACCGACAGTTTTCAGGACGATCTGCTGTCACCGCCCATCTATACACGACCTGAAGAGTATAAAGGATTGAAGGTTCCGCAGGTTTTGCTGAGCGGAAATTTTGCAAAAATTGAGGAATGGCGGCATGATGAAGCGGTTCGCATTACCCGTGAACGCAGGCCGGATCTTCTCGGTGAATACTAAACTTTTGAATTTAAAATGAAACAAATATTTTGGTTTTTAACGGTGTTAGTTTGTGTATCAGGTTATGCGCAAAAACCTGTAACAGCGGTAAAGAAAGAATTTACCAGTGAAGCACTGAATCAAAAAATGATGACTCTTGACGGGGAAAAGATCACCATTGCTGAGGTTTTGAAATCGCATGAAGGCAAAGTCCTGATTATCGATTTCTGGGCTAGCTGGTGCCGCGACTGCATTCTGGCACTGCCCAAAACGGAAGAAATAAAAAACCGTTTTCCGGAGGTAGAATTTGTGTATTTCTCTCTGGACCGCACTTTCGATCAGTGGAAAAAAGGCCTTGATAAATATGAAATTGCCGGTCAGAAAAACTACTGGTTCGATGAAGGCTGGAAAAACAACTTTAACAATTATGTCGAACTGAACTGGGTTCCCAGATTTATGGTGATAAATCAACAAGGGAAAATTGCCGATTACTACGCCATTTCTCCCGAAGATCCGGAATTATTGGAAACGCTCCGACGGCTTACAACAAAATAAACCATTTCTTGTTTTCTTTGTGTTCATGAGAATAAACAGAAAAGAATAATGAATCCACTTTTCATTGGAGAAAATAAGACGGTAAAACGCTATTAATTTCTAATTTTAACCATTTCTCCTGAAATAAGAAGAATATAAATGCTTATTTTGATAAACAGAAGTAAAATAAGATGATTACTTTTTTTGATATCGAGGAGAAATGTAAGCAGAATAACGCACTTAACGGAAAGATTATTCTGTTGAAAGGAGATTCATTATATGATAATAATTCCAGGCGGCGATGAAAACTCCGGCAGTTTCCGTGCGCAACCGCTGATTTCCCAACGTGACCGATTTGATGCCTTTTTCGGTGAGGAGTTTGATTTCGTTTGGACTGAAATCGCCTTCCGGACCGATGAGGAAAGTAATATGATCTCTTGGTTTTAGTGCGTTCAGGTTGGTTCTTTCGAAAGAAGGATCACAGTGCGCAATGTAGGTCGTTTCCGGATCTGTGGTGGAGATGAAATCCTGGAGTTTGACCATGGGATGAATCACGGGGAAATGAACCCGCAGCGACTGTTTCGAGGCACTTATGGCCTGTTTTTTTATCTTTTCAGGATTGATGATTTTGCGTTCAGATTTATCGGTCTGGAGAAAAGTAATTTCAGAAACACCCAGTTCGGTAGCCTTCTCAATGAAAAATTCAGTACGGTCAATATTTTTTGTCGGAGCAATTGCGATATGAAGTTTCGGTGAGAAATCCGGCAAGGCTTTTTCGATGGAGGAAACCTCAATATTTGCTTTTTTACCTTCCAGAACAAGAGTTCCTTTGGCCAGATTTCCTTTTCCATCGGTTACGCAAATTTCTTCGCCACTGCGCATTCGGAGTACTTTTATTATATGCTGTTGCTCGTCTGCATCAATGGTCGTCTCTGGAAGTACGGTACCGAAAAAAAGTTTCATATTGTGAAGGTTTATTTTGTAAAAGATTCTTCCAGGTCATATCTTGCAGCTGCCGATACCGAAAGATCGGAGAATTCGCCTCTTTCATATTTCAGTTGTGCCACCATGGCAATCATCGCCGCATTATCCGTCGTATATTCAAATTTGGGAATGTAAATATTCCAACCCAGTTTTTCTTTATTGTTCCACACCGCTTCGCGCAAACCGGAATTGGCAGAAACGCCGCCGGCGATGGCTACTTCCGAGATCTGATATTCCCTGGCTGCCTTTTCCAGTTTCAGCATGAGCGTTTCCGTAATGGTTTTTTGTACCGATGCACAGAGATCATTCAGGTTTTTCGAAATAAATTCCGGATCCTTTTTCAGTTCCTTCTGAATAAAGTAGAGTACAGATGTTTTCACACCACTGAAGGAATAGTCGTAACCGTCCATTTTCGGTTTGCTGAAGGTGAAGGCATTGGGATCGCCCGTTTTGGCAAGCTTATCCACAATGGGGCCCGCAGGATAATCAAGGCCAAATAACTTTCCTATTTTATCGAATGCTTCACCTGCTGCATCGTCGATAGTTTTACCGATTATTTTCATATCAAAATAATCCTCAACAAGCACAATCATGGTATGTCCGCCGCTGACGGTAAGGCATAAAAAAGGGAATTTGGGCGGCACAGGATTTGCATCCTCGATGAAATGCGCCAAAATATGGGCCTGTAAATGGTTGACTTCAATTAAGGGAACATCCAGACTCATCGCGAGAGATTTTGCAAAGGAAGTACCTACGAGCAGTGAACCTAAAAGTCCGGGACCGCGGGTAAAACCGATAGCGGAAATCTCATTTTGTTGTATATTTGCTTTGGTGAGAGACTGATGGATGACGGG
>JADMKO010000184.1 GCA_015478785.1 Chryseobacterium sp.
CGGATGATTTCCGGGCACGGTATTACCTTCACGCCGCATTCCACCAGTTCGAAAAGCGCATCTACATTCACATGTTCAATTTCAATGGAAACAACATCTTTTCCTTTTCCAAAATTGAAAACCGATTCGTAATCGTTGAAATTTCCTTCAGTAAAATAAGAAATAGAGGAACACGGAGCATCTTTCGCAGGATCAAGGGTGAACCATTGATCATCATATTTCAGCGCATTCTGTATCAACATTCTGCCAAGTTGGCCACCGCCGAGGATTCCTATTTTCATTCTTCTGATATTAATTTTACAAAAATAACAGATAATATGACGTGTACCAAGATTTTTGTAAATTCGGGCCTAAATTAGCTTTATCGCTTGCGACACTAAACATGAAAACCACTTTTTATTTATTTTCGGGTCTGCTCATCCTCCTGAGTGTTTTGCCCTTTTCCAAAAACCAGCACTGGATCTTCAGAGTTCCTGAATTTTTGAAAATCCAACTATTCTTTTTTCAGTTGGCAACCATCGTAGCCGGATTTATTTTTCTGGAAAAAAACACGCTGTTCTGGTTTGTTGTAGGAGTACAGTTTCTCCTGATGCTTTATCATTTGTACATTTTGATACGCTACACTACTTTCTATAAAAAAACCGTAATGCCTCCTGCAGATGCGGATACAATTTCCATCATTTCCTGTAATATTTATCAGTTTAATCAGGATTTTAAAAGGTTTCACCAACTGATCCGAAAGTATCAACCTGATATTTTCATTACCATGGAGAGCAACGCCGAATGGGAAATGGCCAACCGCAGTCTGGAACAGGAATATCCATTCACGGAAAAAATTACGTTGGAAAACACTTACGGAATGCATCTATATTCTAAAATTCCGATTGAAAACTGTCATGTTCATTTTTTTGTTGCCGATGACATTCCGAGCATAGAAGCAAAATTTAAAAACACAAACGGCCGGCTTTTTACTGTTTTTGCCGTTCATCCGCCACCTCCCAGTCCAACCGAAGAATCTACCTCTAAGGAGCGCGACGGCGATTTGCTGAGCGTGGCTAAAATATGCAGAAAAAACAACATTCCCACTTTGGTGATCGGTGATTTTAATACCGTGGCATGGTCCGACACTTCTATACTTTTCCGAAAAATGAGCGGACTGATCGATGCGAGAGTAGGACGCGGAATTCTGGCAACATTTCACGCCAAATACTGGTTTTTCAGGGTTCCGCTGGATCTATTATTTCACAGCCCGGACATTTTTATCGAAAAACTAAAAACACTCGAATATATCGGTTCGGATCATCTTCCTATTTACTGTACTTTTCATGTAGATGTACACCGCCATCAACAGGAAAAAGAAGTGCAGCATATCAAGAAGGAAGAAATCGAAGAAGTGGAACAGCTGATACAGGAAGGAAAAGAGGAAGAAAGCACCAACAGAACTCAGGTTTCCTGATTCTCTTTTTGCAATTAAAAAATCATGACATCTTTCACTACGCTGCCTTTCTGTGTGTGTTGACGCAAATCGGTTTCAATAAAATTTTTAATTTTTTCTTCATCATCATTATTGGGAAACAGCAAATGCACGTTGGCACCCGCATCCAGTGTAAAAAACAAAGGTAATCCGGTTTCCTCCCGGAATTTCCAGAGTTTATGAATGACTTCCATGGTACCGGTTTTCATCAGGATAAAAGCGGGGTCGCTCATCATCATCATGGCGTGCAGGGTGAGCGCTTCGTGTTCCACTAAGGTAATAAATTCCTTTAAATCTCCTGATTTCAGAATTTCTTTCATCGGAATAAAGTTCTGTTTTGCTTCCTGAAAACGCCGTTCTGCATAAGGATTGGTGTTCATCAAACCATGACCAACTGTGGAACTCACCGATTTTTGGCCTTCGTGAATGAGAAGCACCCAATCGTTGAAGTTTTTGAACACAGGATGAACAGCACCGTTGGGATACTGAACGGCGAATAAATCTGAACTGCCTTCTACTTCCGGGGTTTCGCCCCAAACAACCAATCCGTTGTACAGACTTCTACACGCACTGCCGCTGCCAAGTCTCGCCAAAAAACTCTCCTTTTTTATTCTGAAATCCTCTTCCCTTTTTCCTGAGAAAATTTCATCCAGTTGCATCAGACATTTCGCTATGGCTCCAAAACCGGAAGCGGAACTTGCAATTCCGGAACTGTGAGGAAAAGTATTTTCGGTTCTGATGATATACTTTCCCTGTAAAATCCATGGCAAATAAGGCTCAATACTTTTGAAATATTTTTGGATTTTTTCCGAAAAATTCACTTCTTCATTGCCGGCGAGAAAAGTTTGGACGGAAAAAGGTTCATTCGCCAAAAACTCAATGCTGGTGTTGGTTTTGCAATGATTCAAAGTGTAACTGATGCTGGGATTCGCCGGAATCTGATTGGCATATTTTCCCCAATATTTGATAAGCGCAATATTGCTGGGGCACGATGCAGAAACGGTTTGCGATGAAACCTGAACGTTTTGAATTCCTAAAAACTGGTTTTCCATATATTTTTATTCAGCGTTAATGAGTAAAATCAAACGCCGCTTTTGTTTTTATCTTTTATATAATTTTTGAGGTGAAAATCAATGCTTTCATTCACAGGAATAAATTCAAAATTGAGAAGTTTCCTGATTTTTTTATTTGAAACCAAATCATTGTTGGACACGGTGTCAAGATTTACTTTGTTCATCATCCGCAGCATCGGAAATGCCCAACCAAAAAGCAAATTCATAAAATATCCCATCGTAAGAATAGATTTTGAAATAACTTTTACCGGCTTCAGATGGAGTTTTTCACGTACAGTGTTTGCAACATCTCTGTACTTTTTATTTTCAGAAATAAGAATGAATTTTTCATCAAAAACATTTCGTTCCATCAGGTCAACAGCTATAGTTGCGACATCGCGCACATCAACATAAGCCGCGGTTCCGTGCATGGCAAACGGATATTTCTCAAAACTCCCGAAAAGTTCGCCGCTGCTGCTGTTCCAGTTGCCGCTTCCGATGATGATTCCCGGATTGATGATGGTTACATTCAGGCCTTCTGCGGCCGCGCGCCAGGCTTCCATTTCTGAAAAATGTTTGGAAACTGCATAATCGGAATGGTCGAGTTTAGGATTGAAATCAGACTTTTCGTCTATCATTCCCTCCTCATTCAGTCCATCAAAAACTGCCATCGAGCTTACAAACAGAAGTTTCTTCACGGATGAACCTTCACACGCATACAAAAGGTTTTGTGTACCTTCAATATTGGTCTGAAACATTTCTTTTCTGTTTGCAGGATGGAAACTGACTACTGCTGCACAGTGATACACCTCTTCTACTCCATTTAAGGCTGATTTCAGAGAATCCATATCCTCAAAATCGACATCTATCCATTCAATTTTATTAAAAAAATCATCAGGATGATCAGTGTAAAATTGATACGAATGACGGACTTCTTTCAGATTGCTTGATTTCCTTTTTGCTGCACGCACCTTTTTATCCCGTTTCAGCAGCTCTAAAACGATCACTCTTCCGAGAATTCCTGTTGCACCCGTAACGAAAATCACAGTTGCTGAAAATTGAAAGTTAGGAGTTGAGAATTCATCAAATTTATTTCTTTAAGATCGGTTTATAAAGTAGAACTTCCTAAGAGAAACTCTTCGGCAACACGGTTGAAATCTGTTGGATTTTCCGCTTGCACCCAATGTCCGGCGTTTGGAATGGTCACCAATTGGAAGTTAGGAAACTGTTGTCTGATCTGAGATTCGTCCTCAGGAAGAATGTAATTCGATTTTGCACCGGAAACAAAAAGTGTCTCGCCTTCATAAACTCCGGGTTTTATTGCATTAGAAACGAAATGTTCATATTTTTCTGAAAGGGTATTCAGATTAAATCTCCACGCCAGGTTTTTATCATCGGTCCAGTATAAATTTTTGGTAAGAAACTGAATGACAAATCGTTCCTTAATGTATTGGCTCATCACTTCTTCCACTTGGCTGCGGGAAGTTGCGGTTTCAAAATCGACGCTTTCCAGCGCTTTAATAATTCCCTGATGATGCGGAGGATAAGCTTTCGGACCAATATCTACCACGATGAGTTTATCGACTTTTTCAGGATAATTTATAGCAAACTGCATCACCGCTTTTCCACCCAAAGAGTGTCCCAAAAGATGTGCTTTTTGCATCCCGTGATGTTCCATATAACGCAAAATATCTTCCGCCATCACATCATGCGACATTTCTTCAGAATGAAAACTTCTGCCATGATTGCGAAGATCCATAAGATGCACCGGCATGATTTCGCCAAATTCTTTTCCGAAACTTCCCCAGTTATCAAGCATTCCGAATAACCCGTGAAACACCAATAAAGGCGATCCGGATTTTTCTTCTCCGTATATTTTCGAGTGTAAGATAGATGTATTCTGTTCCATAAATATATTCTTCGTTTCTTAAGATTTTTGATTTGCCGTACCGCCAACCAAACGAACTTCACCGAAAAATGGTGAATTCATGATCTTTCTTAAGAGTTCCAGGAGTTCTTCACTAACTGTCTGTGTTTGTAACATCTGAATTCTTTTCTATCAATATTAAATATGGTAGATACGAAGGATAACGAAACGGCATCCAATGTCCTAAGTTTAAGACAGGAGTTTTTGATTTTTTCCATACCATAATAGGATTTCAAGAGATTCCAATCATTAATTAAACCATATTCCAGAACGCGCTGCACCATAAATTCGGGATATTGATCCAGATCAAACTGCGCCAAATCCACATCCCAAAAAAGATGTTTTGAAAAATCCTGAACTGTGATTTTAGAACTCATGTTTCAAAGTTACAAAAATTACCAGACCATCAATCTTTTCAGATAAGCCTGCACCGTATTTTCCATTCCCATGTACAATGCTTCGCCGATGAGTGCGTGACCGATGGAAACTTCCAGCAAATTAGGGATATTCTCAGCGAAATATTTCAGATTTTCCAGCGACAAATCGTGTCCTGCGTTGATTCCGAGGTTGTATTTCGAAGCTTCTTCAGCCGTTTTGATATAAGGTGAAATCGCTTTTTCTTTATCAGCAGCGTAATTTTTGGCGTAGGCTTCCGTGTACAGTTCAATGCGATCTGTTCCGGTTTCGGCTGCAAACTTTACCATTTCAGGGTTCGGATCCAGGAAAATGGAAGTCCGTATTCCCGCATTTTTAAATTCAGCAATAACGGATTTCAGGAAGTCCAGATTTTTTTCACAATCCCAGCCTTCGTTGGAAGTAATAGCATTTTCCGCATCCGGAACCAAAGTAACCTGTTCCGGTTTTACCTCCAGAACCATATCAATAAACGGGCGGTGCGGATTTCCTTCAATATTAAATTCAGTGTACACCAAGGGTTTCAGATCGTAAACATCTTTTCGGGTAATGTGTCTTTCGTCCGGCCTTGGGTGAATGGTAATTCCGTGCGCACCAAATTCCTGAATTTTCACTGCAGCTTCGGTAACACTAGGCAAATCGCCGCCGCGCGCATTTCGTATCGTCGCAATTTTATTGATATTTACGCTGAGTTTCGTCATAATATTTTCCGTAGATGTTAAATTTTAACCTGCATGATTTCGAGATCGAAAATTTTCGCAGAAGCCAGAAGATGATCAAAAATATCGGCCTGTATTTCCTCATAATCCTGCAAAGTGGCCTGATTGGCAAAACAATACACTTCCAGAGGCATTCCCTGCGAGGTAATTTCCAGTTGGCGAACCAACACTACTTCATCCTGATCGATGGATTTATTCTGTTTTAAAAAATTGAGTGTATATTTCCTGAAAACGCCAATATTGGTCAGCTGCCTGCCGTTGATAAGGAATTCTGCATTTCTCATCGTGGAACGTTCTGAAAATATTTCATCGGATTTCAGTTCCAGATAATCAGAAATGAGATTGACTTTTTTTAATTCTTCCAACAGTTCTTCATCAATAAACTTAAATGAATTAATATTGAAAACAATCGATTTTTTAATTCTTCTTCTGTTGCCTTCTGCCATTACCTGCATATTTTTGATTTCGGTAGAAAGCAGGTCGTAGGTAGGAACTGTCGAAATGGTTTTGTCGAAATTGTGAATTTTCGTGGTCAGCAAATTAATATCTGCAATGGTTCCTTCTATGTTGTATTTTGGAATTCCGATCCAGTCGCCCACTTTCAGATTTCGGGAAAGAGAAACATGAATTCCGGTAACAAACCCTAAAATGGTATCTCTGAAAATGAGGATAATCACAGCGGTCATGGCAGTCAGACTTCCCCAAATGGCCGATGTGCTGACGCCGAAAATAACGGAAATCGCTAAAAATGAAAAGAGAATTCCGCCGATAATGTTGAGCGTAGAAGTGATGGCCCGAATAGCCGTTATTCGGTAGAAATCGTTTTTCAGAACGTAAAATCTCTCGATAGATTTCAAAACTCTTTTGTAAAGCACATATCCTGCGATGATCATGAGCACCGCAAAGGTTCTTTCCAACAAAGCATGACTTTCGCGATGCCTGTCCATGACAGGGGGAATGAGCTGTTGGGCAAAACCCAATGCGATAAAATTGGCCACAGAGTTCAGCACCTTGCTTTCATACATTGCCTGTATAAGAGGTGTCTTTTTGAATTTCCAATAGAACGCGGAATGGATCAATTTGAAAAGACTTTTAAAAACAAAATCGGCGATGATAATAATCAAGACAAAAAACAGCAGTTTGCCGGCGATCTGAGAAATCAGCACGAACTCATCAGGCACATTATCTTTCATAAAATAATGGATCTGATCGCTTAATGCTTCGAAAAAGCCTTTTGTTTCTTTGAATTCGTCTTTCATAAAAAGCAAAAATAAGAAATCTCCTTTGAATGCTGAACAAAACGTTGTATTTAGTCTGTAACTCTGCTTTTAGAGATCGTTTCCATAAAGACGGTATTTCGTTTATTGCACCTGTTGTAATAAAACACAATGTAAATATTCAAATAAATTATAATTTCTTACCTTGATTATCAATTATTTATTACATTTGTTCGTACATTAATAAATCAAATCCAATTATTATGAGAAAACTCAGCTATCTATTTTTAATGTTTATTCTCTTCAGCCTTACAGGCTGTAAGATGACAGAAGATGAACCGGCACCTTTCACCACACCCAAGCCTGTGGCTTTCAAAAAAGGAGTCGTTAACGGAACTGTGTATGCGAAAAACGGAGTGAAAACCATTGGCGGAGCAGTTATTTTCACCTTTGATGACGACCACAAAATTCATATGACAACTTCTGGCGCCGACGGAAAGTTTCATCTGGAAGCTCCTGCCGGAAACCGAATTATTCATATCCAAACCGGCGACGGATCTAACTTTCGGACAGAAATTCCTTTGGTTGTAGTGAATAACGAAACTCATACCCTTCCGGCGAGCGTTTCTAAACTCAACCAAATTGCCAATATGGCTTATGTAAAAGGATCTTACGACGAAATAGAGGATATTGTAATTGGACTTGGCTATACGGTTTCTCAGATTTCCTACGACGATTTGAAAAACATGAGTACCATTGCCGCATACGATGTGATTTTCCTGAACTGCGGTTCGAGATCACAGGGGAATTCAGGAACGGCAACTCCAAATAATGATACAATGATTTATGATAATCTTGCTACTTTTGTTACCAATGGAGGAAGTTTGTATGCGTCAGATCGGGATGTTGCCTATCTATTGGGAGGAAATTCCAATACCAACGCATGTAATACCGCGGGCGGATTTATTCCTGACGCCTTACTCTGCTCCACCAATACGGGTCCTTCCACCACTTTCACCAATTGTACTGTGGCCAACGCAGGTCTTGCCGGTGCTTTGGGATTCACCTCTCTGGATATCCAGTATGATTTGGGATCATGGCAAAGAATTATTAATTATGATGCCACGTTCTGGGATGTTCTGGTAAGCCATAGCAGCGAACCTCTGATGATCAGAACCAATAAATTTCAGCAACCTACGGCTCCACAAATGACTGTGGGAAATTCTGCGAACAGCGGATTTGTAACTATCTGTCATAATGATAACGGAACTTCCGCCACGATCACCATCAGCCAGAGCGAGCTTCAGGCACATTTAGGACACGGCGATACGGTAGGAGCCTGCGCAACATCCACCAACAGTGGAAATATTTATTACACCACTTTTCATAACCATGCAAGTGGAAACATCGGCAACACCGCCCCGATTTTACAATATGTGATTTTAAATCTTTAAAACAAAAAGTAATTTCACAGAAAAGCGGCAACAAAATTGCTGCTTTTTTATTTTTTTAATTAAGTTTTATGCAGGAAGGATTGATTATTTTGGTTTGTATTATTTTGCTTATTGTAGGAATTATAGGAACCATAGTGCCCGTATTGCCCGGACTTTTACTCAGTCTTTGCGGACTTTTAATTTACAAATTCGGAACAGATTCTGAACTTTCGATGGTGTATATCTGGATTTTTTCAGGTCTAACCCTTCTTTCTGTGTTTCTGAATTATATTATTCCGGCAAAAACCAACCGAAGATATGGCGGCACCAAATGGGGCAGCATCGGTTCGATTGTCGGAACTTTTGCGGGAATGTTCCTGATTCCCGTTCCTTTTGGATTTCTGATCGGAATGTTTTTAGGGGTATTTATCGGTGAGTTGCTTCATGATGTTAGCGACAGCAAGAAGGCTTTCAATTCTGTAAAAGGTGCTTTTATCGGATTTGTTTTAGGAACAGGTTTTAATTTTTTGGTAGGCGTGGCTATGCTGTTGGCGGTGGTTTTGGATCTTTTGTTTTGATTTTTACCAGATAATAGGAATTTTATTCTTTGAAACCAGATATTCATTAATTCTGGAAAAAGGCCGGCTTCCGAAAAAGCCACGGTAAGCGGAGAAAGGTGAAGGATGCGCCGCTTTGATAATGCAATGCTTTTGTGTATCGATCAATTCTGATTTTTTTTGAGCAAAAGCACCCCACAACACAAAAACAACATTTTCTTTTTTATCGGAAATTTCTTTGATAATAAAATCCGTGAATTGCTCCCAACCCAAATCCTTGTG
>JADMKO010000185.1 GCA_015478785.1 Chryseobacterium sp.
CGAAGAAAACTGACACCTTATCCTTCACGGCTTCCTGAAGCAGTTCCAAATTCTGTTGGGAATAGGCAGAAACCTGTAGCGTTTCATATCCTATATTTTCATAAATTTCCTGTATTTCCTCAATAACCGCTATTTCTTCAGAAACCAGTAAATCCATTTTGCTGAAAAGAATGAGCGTTTCAATATTATAGGCTTCACAACAAGCTAGGAAACGATCCAGAAAACCACGCGACGTTTCTGGATGTTTCAGCGTGAAAATAAAACAAGCAACATCAATATTAGAAGCGATAATGTGTGCTTCTTTGGAAAGATTCACCGATTTTCTGATCAAATAATTCTTTCGGGGTTCAATCTTAGTAATCCATGCGATATCATCCTGTTCAAGTTGAAAACTCACGCGGTCGCCCACGGCAAGCGGATTGGTAAGTCTTGTTTTCAGAAGCTTGAACTTTCCGCGGATGCGCGCTTCGAAGACCCTTTTCGTTTCCTGCTCCAGAACCTGATACCAGCTTCCTGTCGATTTAATAACCAGTCCGTGCAATGTGCCCATGAGTTCCATTATTTTTTATCATTCATAATTTTATTCTGAATTTCCACCGACTGTTCATGAATGGATTTGAAAAGTTTTTCGATAAATTCTTTCGACATCTGCGTTTCTTCAGCTTTTCTGGCGGCATATTCGGTGATAACCTTCCAGCGATCCGGTTGAAAAACCGCAGCATTGTGTACTTTCTTCAGACTGCCAATGTGCTCAGACACCTTCATCCTTTGGGAAAGCAGCTCAATCAGCTGAAAATCAATATCCGAAATCAGGGTTCTGAACCGATCCATATCTTCATCAAAAGCGGAAATTTCTGTATCTCTCACTTTCAGTTTTTCGATCATTACGGCCAATACTTCGGGCGTCACCTGTTGTTTCGCATCACTCCACGCCGCATCAGGATTGCAGTGCGTCTCTACCATTACGCCCTGATAGCCAATATTTAACGCTTCTTGCGCTACTGAAAACAATCCGGTTCGGTTTCCACAAATGTGGGAAGGATCCACGAGCATCGGAAGTTCAGGAAACTGGTTTTTAAAATCGAGGGCAATCTGCCAGTTCGGAACATTCCGATATTTTGTTTTCTGATAGGTAGAAAAACCACGGTGAATAACGCCCAGATCTTTAATTCCCGCACCTGACAATCTTTCCAGCGCACCAATCCACAAGGCAAGATCCGGATTAACGGGGTTTTTCACCAGAACAATTTTATCAGTTCCTTTCAGGGCATCGGCAATTTCCTGTACCGCAAAAGGATTTACGGTTGTTCGGGCACCAATCCAGAGTATATCAACATCTGCATCCAATACCGCTTTCACATGGTGGGCATTCGCCACTTCGGTAGCGGTTTGAAATCCGAATTCCTCTTTTACTTTCTGCAGCCATTTCAGTCCGATAATGCCGACTCCTTCAAAACCGTTGGGCTTCGTTCGGGGTTTCCAGATTCCGGCACGAAATACCGGTATTTCCACTCCCGTTTCTTTCATTCGTCCCGCGGTTTCCAGCATCTGAAGTTCACTTTCAGCACTGCACGGTCCGGCAATAATCATGGGTGTTGGATAGGTTTTGAACCACTCGTTTTTTAACTCGGCAAGCTCCATTTATTTCGCTTAATTAAGATCAAATTTAAACAAATCATCCAGATCCTTCAGCAGAGGATTGATCTGAACATATTTTTCAAAAAGCGTGCGTTTGGTCATCACTTCTTTTTTAAGATTGACACTGTCCATAACATATTCAATACCAAAACGGTAATTATTGACTTTATGCCGGAAGTGGGTGAAGAAATCGTGGCTTACCTTGTCAAATTCAGATTTGGCGGTATCGGAAGGATAGGCAATCCGGACAATTGCTTCATCCACTTTTCTCAACCGGAATCCGGAAATGGCATTGTAAATCACCACATCTTTCTGTTGAATTTCCTGAAGAAAAACAGTCCATGCCGTCTGTAAATCCGTTTCCGTAAAATGTTGATTCGGAAGCTGTTCTTCATCCTGAGGAAGCTGAACTTCTTCGGCGACTTTGGTAGTTTCCTGAAGCTTTTGCTGAATGCTGTACCGGGAAGGTTTTATCTCTTTATTTTTCGCCAAAGGCTGCTCCGACTTCTTTATCACCACATCCGGAAGCGGTATTTTCTCCTCTTTCTTAGGCGGAATCAGGGTTTCTGCGGCTGCTTTAAGAAGCGGTGCGAGAATCAGGAACTTTTTTTTTTATCTCCGTTACCGATGGCAGTGAGACTCGCCAACTGCATGAGGGCAATTTCGACCGTAAGTCTTGGGTTTTTAGAATTTTTATAGTTGATGTCCGCATGATTGCAAATTTCAATAGCATCGATCAATTGCTGAGGAACCCACTTTTTGCTTTGTTCTCCAAAACGCAACCGGGTGTTCTCCCCTACTTCTATCAGGTTGAGGGTAGCAGGATTCTGCGCCATCATCAAATCCCGGAAATGGCTTCCCATTCCGGCGATGAAAATATGCGGATCGAATCCTTTTTTTACAATTTCATTGAAAGCCGAAAGAATTTCAGGAATTTTATTTTCATGAGCAAGATCTGCAATGTTGAGGTACTGATCATAATCCAGCACATTCAGCACTTCTGCTGCTTTCTGAAGGGTAATATTTTTCTGGGTAAAAGTCGCCAGCCTGTCGAAAATTGAAAGGGCATCCCGAAGGGCACCATCCGCTTTCTGAGCGATGAGATACAGCGCATCGTCTTCATACTGTACTTTTTCCCGTTCGGCGATTTTCTTCAGATGTTCCTGAATATCTTCGATGGTGATTCTTTTAAAATCATAAATCTGACACCGGGAAAGGATGGTAGGAATTATTTTGTGCTTCTCTGTTGTGGCCAGAATAAAAATGGCATGAGCAGGAGGTTCTTCCAGGGTTTTCAAAAAAGCGTTGAACGCTGCGGATGACAACATGTGCACTTCATCGATGATATACACTTTGTATTGTCCTGTCTGCGGTGCAAAACGAACCTGATCAATGAGTGACCGGATATCATCCACTGAGTTGTTGGAAGCGGCATCCAGCTCATAAATATTGTAGGCAAAACCGTCCTCAGAAGTAGAGCCGTCTTTTTCATTAATTTTGCGCGCGAGAATTCTGGCACAGGTCGTTTTTCCGACTCCTCTTGGTCCGCAAAATAATAATGCCTGCGCCAACTGGTTTTCTTCAATAGCATGTTCCAGCGTATCCGTAATATGCTGCTGTCCTACCACAGTTTCGAACTCCTGTGGGCGGTATTTTCTGGCTGAAACGATGAAGTTTTCCATTTGTCAAAAATAAGGGAAATTTTGTGGAAATCAAAACAGGATTCTTCCATTCACCGGAATGAATAATCTGCCGTTTCCTTTTACTTTTTGTTTTTAGCGGCTCTTTTGGCATTGATGAATTCCCACACCATTGGCAGAAGAGAAATTCCAATGATTCCGAAAATAACGGTTTCAAAATTCTCTTTCACGATCGGAAGATTTCCAAAGAAATAACCCAGCAGCGTAAGACTGAATACCCAGATTAACGCTCCGATCACGTTGTAACGGATAAAAACCGAATAATTCATGGAACCAATTCCGGCTACGAATGGCGCAAACGTTCTTACAATAGGGACAAAACGTGCTATAATAATGGTTTTCGGGCCATTTTTCTCGTAGAAATCCTGGGTCTGTTCAATGTATTTTCTGTTTACCAAAGCTTTTTCGCGAAACTTCAGGTTCAGGATTTTCAAACCGACATTTTTCCCCAAATAATAATTGAGCGTGTCTCCAAGAATGGCGGCAACCGATAATAAAAACAGCACAAGCCAGAGATTGAGGCTGGCCGATTCGCCATCTGCACTGATCACTCCCGCGCAAAAGGCTCCTGCAGCAAAAAGCAGTGAATCTCCGGGAAGAAAAGGCATGATCACCAGACCGGTTTCCACAAAAACAATGAGGAATAAAATAAGATAAATCCACACGCCATAGTCCAGAATCATGGTATGCAGGTGCTGATCGAGGTTAAGAAAAAAGTCGAGAACAGTTTGTATAAATTCCATAAAAAGTCCGGTTGGTTAAATAAAAATAATGCGCAAAAATACAGATTAAAAATTGGAAGTCGGAGGATAAATGTGAGATTGTCTTCATTGTTTTTTTACATTTACAAGGATAAAGTTTTTGAAAAATTAAATTAATGAATAGATATAATCCACATATTCACCATCGCAAATCCATTCGTATGAAAGGATACGATTATGCGCAGGCTGGATTGTATTTCATTACGATATGTTGTCAGGATAGAATTTGCCGTTTTGGACACGTTGAAAACGGGGAAATGGTATTGAATGAATATGGAAATATCGCAAATGATGAATGGTTGAGAACCCCCATATTACGACCCATTGTAAAATTGCACGAATATGTGGTATGCCAAATCATATACACGGCATCATACAATTATTGGACATCGGTAGGGGCGAATTGCATTCGCCCAATATTATTGCGTCCAATAATGTTTCGTCCAACATTATTTCGTCAGATAACATTTCGCCCAATATTATTACGTCCAATAATGTTTCGGACAATAATAAACCAAACAATAATGGGAATGTTTGTAATGGGAATGTTTGTAATGGGGATGTTTGTAATGGGGGCGTTTGCAAAACGCCCCTACGGTCGCCATCACAAACCATTGGGGCAATTGTGCGCGGATATAAATCATCGGTGACAAAACAAATAAATATGACGGGTGAATACGATAAGCCGATACAATTATGGCAACGAAATTACTACGAACACATCATCCGTAATGAAAAATCGTATCAACGCATTTCGGAATACATTATCAACAATCCTGCAAAAGGGACGGATGATAAATTCTATAAATAATGACCTCGCCGAAGGTGGTTCAGACGGGCGAATTCATTTTCATTAAATTTGTAAAAAATAAAGAGAATGAATTGGATCAATTACCTTGAAAAACACACGGAATTATTAATTATCAACTTAGGCATTTCCCCGGAATGGGCGGTGTATTTCAGGTTATTGTTATTTATTGTTATCCTCATTACGGTTTCTTCGGTGGCATTTATCCTCACCAAAAGAATCTTCATCCATTACCTTTATCAGGTTTTCAGAAGGACCTCTTTTTCGTGGGACGATATGTTTGCGGAAACGAAAGCGTTTGATAAACTAGCTCACATTGTTCCCGCAGTTCTGGTTCTTCTGATGGCTCCGGTGGTTTTCGCTGATTTTGGGCAAGTTCTTCCTTTTATTATTAAGTTATCAGAAGCTTATCTCATCATCGTGAGCATGATGGTATTTTTTGCCATCATTAAAGTGGGTGAATTCGGGCTGTCGCGACATCCCGCGTTCAGCGACAAACCATTAACCAGTTACTTTCAGCTTATCAGAATACTGCTTTATATCGTTACCCTCATCTTAGTTTTATCAGTACTTCTGGGCAAATCGCCGATTTATTTCCTGAGTGCGTTTGGTGCCATGACGGCTATTTTATTATTGGTGTTCAAGGATACTATTCTGGGACTGGTGGCCAGTGTGCAGATGTCGTCTAACGATATGGTGCGTGTGGGAGACTGGGTAGAAATGCCGAAATTCAATGCCGACGGAGATGTAATCGATATTAACCTGAACACAGTAAAAGTGCAGAACTGGGATAAAACCATCACCACCATTCCGACTTATTATTTCATTACCGACAGTTTTAAGAACTGGCGCGGAATGCAGGAAACCGGAGGACGGAGAATTAAAAGAGCCATTTACATCGATGCATATTCTGTAAAATTAGTAGATCCTGAAGTGAGAGAGAAATTCAAGAAATATCAACTTGTCAGAGATCATGTAGAGACCCGTCAGCAGGAAATTGAAGATTATAATGAAAGGAACAACATCGAGACGTCAGTTTTAATTAACGGGCGGCGGATGACCAATCTCGGGGTGTTCCGAAAATACATAGAAAACTATCTGAGGAACCATCCGAAAATAAAACAAGACATGACGATTATGGTGAGACAGCTGGCTACCGAAAACAAAGGTATTCCACTGGAAATTTACTGCTTTACTGATACGACCGCCTGGGCTGAATACGAAACGATACAGTCGGATATTTTTGACCACCTGTACTCTACCGCTTCCTTTTTCGATATTGAAATTTTTCAGGAGCCGGGCGGGAAAGATTTTGCCGGATTATTTAACCGAACTGAAAGTTGAATGACGTTATTTCGGCGCAAGAAGAATAATAATTATAAAAAAACAAGAGAAGTGATACTCCTTATCGCTTCTCCTGTTTTTTGTAGGCCCATGAGGAATCGAACCTCAACCTAAAGAACCGGAATCTTTAATTCTATCCATTAAACTATGGGCCCGTCTTGCGGTGGCAAAAATAGGGAATTAAAATAAATTTCCACCTCTAATGTGAGATGGAAATTATTTTTTTGTTATTCGCTGATGGTTACTCTGGTTCCCATCGTGTGTGCATTCATTTGCGGTGCGTAGTAATTCTGCAACGTTGTGATTCCGTTGCTGAAGGTTCCTGAAGCGTTGCAGATGTAATCGTATTCGAATACGTATCTTCCTTTCGGCATGTATTCGATATAAAAGTTGGTGGAGGCATCCTTGGTGGACTGATAATACCCCAAACCGCTATTCCACTGATATCCGGATATCACGTTCAGCGGCTCAAAACCTGCGGCGCGCATATCTTTCAAATGAATGAATTCCATATTTCTGTCGGTATTCAAAATCATTCTCACCGTCACTTTATCGCCCACTTTCAAAGGGGAATTTGGTGTTATTTTGATTAATTCCTCACCGTTTTCTGTTTTTACTTTTTTATACAGTTCTTTGGTGATCGAAATGTAAGATTCGGAAGATTTTATTTTATCCAGATCTTCATAATACTGCCAGAATACACCACCCTGAACAATACCCGGTCCGGGTTTGGTGACTGTAACCGTGGCTAAGGAAGGATCAATTCTATTTTCCTTTATACTTTTCTTCACATATCCGGTTGCCTGAGCATCCGCATTCACCAATGGTTTTCCGCCCCAAACAATGGTAGCTTTATCCGATTCCGCCGTAGTCCAGGATTTCCCGGAATTGAGAATCGTAAAAATCACCTCTGCAGTGCTGCGCGAACTTCCCCAGGAGTTGACTTCCTTTTGAGTAATAAGCCAGATTTTCATTTCTTCAATAAAATCCTCATCATTGGGCCGAAGCATCTGAAAAGTTTCCAGTGCACCCGCATGATTGACGGTTTTGGAAGCGTACCAACCCCAGTCGTTCAGGTTCTGTTTCCAATAGACGCCTTGTGTTTCTGACTGCGTTGATGTTTCTTTTAAATAAACCAATAATTTATTGGAAAGGTTGGTGAGCTTATACTCATGGAATAATTTAGCCGCACGATGAAGCCCGAAGAAAGTGAAATCTTTTATTTCGGCTTTCGGTGCTTTCTGAATCACGAGGTTTTTCAAAGTGGCTCCTTTATTTTTCAGCGCATATTGATTTTCCCAATAATGGCGCGTATCCAGATAATCCAGAACGAAATTGTTCCAAACATTTTCGCGTTTTACATCCCAGTATTTATTCACCTCATTGTCCACAAAAGAAATCAGTTTTGAAATTATTTCTTTCTGATCAGTGTTCTGATAATCAGCCACATTCCCTTTCAGCCATTCATTGATTCTGCCCAGATTTTTCAAAATATACAATGAAGTATAGTAGGAACTCGGATAGCCGGAATGCCATGAAAATCCGCCATCAGGATTCTGGAGTTTCTTCAGTTCTGCCCAATCATTTTGAATGGAATTTCGCATGGTATTCGCATCAAACAGGCGTGCCAGTTTTTCCATCTGTTCCGTTTCATTTTTACTTTCCAAAACCCAGGGCGTTTCTTCCAACAGCAATTGTTTCAGCTCCTGATTTTTCTCCAGATTAGAAGTTAATAACCCTTTATTTTGATATTCCTCAAACACTGTTTTCAGTTTCGGATTCGCTTTAAATATTTCTGAAGCCAGAACATCGGCAAACCACTTATTGAAGACCACATCTGCAGAATTATTCGCATCGTTTTTGAGTGCGGGAAGTGCAAACATAATTTCCCAAATCGGATTGGTCGTCAGTTCCAGTGTATTGCCAACGTTGGTAGCAGTTTTGGAAGTACTTTTAGCCAGATTTTCCAAAATAAAAGTTTTGGTCTGCCCTTCTTTCACAAAAACCGGAACCGCGTCGGTGACCAGCATTCTGTTGGGCAACACCGCAATGGCTTTCTGTTCGCCATCGCTGTAATTACCGGCTTTGGCGACTATTTTCAGAATAATTGAAGACACATCGTTCGGTACTTTCAGTTTCCAGTTTACAACGGCGTTTCCCTTCTCCTTTAATTCGAATGCGCGCGAATTTTGGCGAATTTCCACAAATTTATCGGTGATATCCTGGTTGGTGAACGCATCCAAAATCTGAAGCTGTGCCGTTCCATTAATTTTTTGATTTACGAGACTAGACAGTTTCGACTGTAAATTCAGTTCATCGCCTTCGCGCAGGAATCTTGGATAATTTGGTGTTACAGAAAATTCTTTCTGGGTGATGACTTCTTTTTCCAAAGTGGCTGCACGGGCATCTTTGGTGTGGGCAAGGAACATCATTTTCCATTTCGTTAAAGCTTCCGGCGATGTAAACTCAAAGGTGACATTTCCGTCTTTATCCGTTAAAAGATTCGGATAGAAAAAAGCGGTTTCGTTCAGGTTTTGGCGAA
>JADMKO010000186.1 GCA_015478785.1 Chryseobacterium sp.
CCACAGAACTCACCTATAAAACTTCCCGTTCCTCAGGCGCGGGCGGACAAAACGTGAACAAAGTGGAAACTTCCGTCACCGTGATGTGGAAAGTGGAGGAAAGTCAGTTTTTTAATGAAGAAGAAAAGAAGCTGATTCAAAGTAAACTGAAAAACAGAATCAACCAGGAAGGTACGCTGCAACTGACCGTTTCTGAAAGCAGAACTCAACTGAAAAATAAAAAAGCCGCAACCGAGAAAATATTGGAAATCGTCAATAAATCATTGATAAAACCCAAACCCAGAAAAGCGACGAAACCTTCAAGATCCAAAATTGAAAAGAGGATAAAGCAAAAGAAAGAACATTCTGAAAAGAAGGAAAACAGAAAATTCCGGTACTGAAATAGAATGTGTTTCGTTCAAAGAATTTATAGTTATTGCGACTCCAATTAAACACAAGGATAGAGAAAGATGTTTTCTACCAATAAAACACAAAGACCTACTCAATTGACAGTTTTGCGAGACCTTTCATATAGAAATTAAGTTTAAATTTGCGAAAAAATTACATGAAAAAATTAATCTTAAGTTTGATGATCGGTGTGCCGATGATTCTGAGTGCGCAAAAAAAAATTTCTATAATTCCTTCCGGCGGTTATGCGTGGAGAGTAGCTGAAAAACCTTCAGGATTATCGCAAGCCGAGAAAGACTATCTCAATAAACTCAGTCAGGGTTAATTTTGATGTCGCAGCGTATTACAACCTTAATACTTCTATAGGGTTGGGATTGAAATTTAACTTATTTTCCTCTTCAGCCCAAATGAATTATACCGTTAATATGCCGGATGGTACTTATGCCGTAGTTATGATGGATACGAAGGATCAGATTACTTTTATTGGTCCATCATTTATTTATTCCAATTTTAATAGTGAAACAAAGCACAAATTATATTACGATTTGGCTTTAGGAATGATTAGTTATAAAAGCACCACGGGTAATGTTGTGATAGAAGGCAGCAATTTAGGATTGGCTGCTTCTATTGCATATCAATATGCGATAAATCCGAATATTTTTGTGGGGCCTCAGTTAGGATATACAGCTGGAACTTTGAAAAAAATGAAACTGAATGGTAACACGATAGAACTTTCTGAAGGACAATATGAAGGACTGGGTCGGGTTTCTCTGTCGTTGGCAGGAACTTTCCGATTTTAGTATATTTGCTCAAAATATTAAAAAATGAACAAACCGATAACAGAATTTCTGGAAAAGTACTATCTGCATTTCAACGCAGCTGCTTTGGTAGATGCTTCTAAGGGCTACGTTGCGCACCTGAAAGATGGCGGAAAAATGATGATTACGCTGGCCGGAGCCATGTCCACCGCCGAGTTGGGAAAAATTCTGGCAGAGATGATTCGCCAAGACAAAGTTCAGATTATTTCCTGCACAGGAGCCAATCTTGAGGAAGATGTGATGAATCTCGTAGCGCATTCTCATTATAAAAGGGTTCCCAATTACCGGGATCTGACTCCGGAGCAGGAAAGAGAATTGCTGGACCAGCATTTCAACAGAGTTACGGATACGTGTATTCCTGAAGAAGAAGCGTTTCGCCGTTTACAGAAACACCTGGAAGATGTTTGGCATGCGGCGGAAGAAAAAGGCGAAAGATATTTCCCGCACGAGTTTTTATATCAGGTGGTTAATTCCGGGGTTCTGGAACAGTATTATGAAATCGACCCAAAAGATTCCTGGATTGTCGCAGCAGCGGAAAAGAACCTGCCGATCGTTTGTCCGGGTTGGGAAGATTCCACTACCGGAAATATTTTCACTTCGAATGTCATTAAAGGAAAACTGAATGTTCATACCGTAAAATCGGGGATTGAATACATGATTTATCTGACCGAATGGTACCGCGCGAATTCCGGCGGAAAAGGCGTTGGTTTCTTCCAGATTGGCGGCGGAATTGCCGGCGATTTCCCGATCTGTGTGGTTCCGATGATGTATCAGGATCTGGAGTGGGAAGATGTTCCTTTCTGGTCTTATTTCTGTCAGATTTCCGATTCCACCACGTCTTACGGTTCCTATTCAGGAGCAGTTCCCAACGAGAAAATCACCTGGGGAAAACTGGATATTGACACTCCGAAATACATTGTAGAAAGCGATGCCACCATCTGTGCACCGCTGATGTTCACGTATATACTGGAAAATTCCTAAGAAATATAAAACAAAAGCTCTGTTTAAGCCCTGCACCAACTGCAGGGCTTTTGTTTTGATATAAGGCCCTAAGCACCTTCGTATTTTTCACGCCTTTCACGCTCTTTTTTTACACGGATTTCACTGCAATTGTGGTCGCTTCTTTGTCAAAATAGGCTACGTCCCAGGTTTCATTCTCTTCCATTCCGAGCCAATTCTTCATGCTTTCATATTCTTTATTTTCCGGATTGCTCAAAACTTCGCGCATCCACTCATAGCCTCCTGCACCGCCACAATCCTCCGGCGGACAGGCGCCTTTGCCATCCAGAAGTTCAGCTTTTTTTGCTGTACCTCGCTTTATTTCCTCTAAGGTAATGTTATGCTGCCAGTAATCTCCAAAATCATAAATGTAAGTGAATTTCTGACCTTTCTCAGTGAAGATCTCGGAAAGTTTAATTTTTTTGCTATTGATGATTTCCTCATCGTCCCATCCAGAGTCATCGGGAATACCGATTTGAGGCGAAGAATTAAATCCTTTCGGAGAAAACTGATACAGATGAGCATCATACCAGCCGAATGCCTCCTGAATCACGCTGTGAAATTTATCGAATGAAAAATGGGCGGGCACCAAAACTTTTCGCCACACCGGTGGTTTAGCAATGTTGTGAAGCTGGATCTTAAATTGTAAAAGCATAGGTTTTAAAGATAGGTTTAAAGTGCGCTAAAGTTAACGAAATTCATGAATACGACCTTTATATAATTCCCTGTTCGCTTAGCATGTTCCGCTATTTTTTGCCGAAGTGCTTGTGGAGAAAGTCTGTTCGTTTTTTGCTTGGCGGATTCTCTTAATCTTTTTCTAAATTGCTTCAGTTCCTGCGGTCTGTACTTGTTCAGGTTGGTTTTCGGTGCTTTGGCTTTGTCCTTGTGCTGTTATTGTTTCGATGTGGATTTTGCAGTTTTTTCATCTTGGTCTATTAAATAATTTACACGGCTTTGTAGGTTGTTTATATCGTTTTGAATCCACCCTTTGAAAGTATCATCCACTTGGTTTAGTTCCGTATGTTTTTGATCTCTCTGCTGAAGTATTGGCGCGACTTCTGACAATACTCTTGGTGAGTAATTTTCTTTGTTAGGTATTTTGTCAAGGTATTTTTTTCTGGTTTTGGAAGCTACATGAAAAAACAATGTTTCAATTCCAGTATGGTTCGATTAAAAGCATTTTGCAGATACTTGAATGGATTTGCCCACCTTGGTTTCAATTTCCAACTATCGTTGAGGTTTTTTAGAATGAGGTCTTCTGAGTTGAATAATAAACTATTCCCTCTCAGCTTGTGTTGCATAGTATGTCAGGATAAATTTATTTTAGCACAGATCAGCACAAGTCATTTTTTGCATCTTTCTTCGGATACGGTTCGGGTCTCCTTCGGATCGTGTTCGGTAAAATGGGGGTTTTACCGAAGGTTTACCGAACACGACCCGAACAACATCCGAACAAAACCACTTTTCTGTTCCCGATGTTCTTTTTTGCTACAGGACTGTATCCCGACAGTAACAGAACCTCTTCGGGCAACAACTGGGAAAAGGAGGCCAACCTCCGGGCGACCCCTAATTCTGGAATTTCTACTCCCGGCTTTCAATGACACGGGAATATTGGCTCCATTCAGTATCGAGCTTGCCGGAAGATCATAAAGAATGAGTAGAATGAAAGGGTTAAATCCTGGATGACGGATGGGTTGGGCTGACTGCAAAACCCCAATGTTTTTGGCTCATTCTCTCCCGATGAGAAAGAAGAGCCAAAGAGAAATATTGGAAAGCGGTACTATTTTACCACCTGTATATTGACTGCAGAAAAACCTTTGGGAGATCTTTCTTTTTCGAAAGAAACTTTGTTTCCTTTTTTTACTGGATGTGCACAATTGTTTTCGTGGAAGAAAATATTGTCTTTGGTGCTGTTTTCGGTAATGAAACCGTAGCCTTTGTCACTCAGGAAAGTAACAATTCCTGTTTTTACAAGCTCTTCAGCTTCAATGGGAGCTGCTCCGAGCTGAATATCCTCCGGGTTGATCTCCAGTTTTTCCTGATCATCAGGACGAACTTCGGTGATCTGCCCGTTGGCGTCAACATACACCAGCATATCTTCCAGGCTTTTTCCCTTATTGTTGCTGTGTTTACGCTCTTCTCTTTTAAGCGCTTTTTCTTTTTGTTTCTGAAGCTTTTTCTTGAAATTTTCTTTTTTTGAGAAAGAATCTGCCATATTTTAATGTAGATTAGATTTTGGATTAATAAAATGAATGTGATACTGCAAAATATCGTGTTAATGGTCGACAAAACCACGAACTGAAGGATAAAACCGATAGAATTCTACTCTTACAGACCGCTAGCCTGAGCCTCTCACTAATCGGCAAAGGTACGAAATTTAAATGAAGTGGTGCTGATGCTGCTTTTTACTCGTTGATCCGGTGTTTCTCCTCCTCCTCTAATTCATCAATAATACTTCTCTTCACAGCGGTTTGCACCTCATCTTTCGCTTCTGCGTATGAGATTTCATATTTCCTAATCATATTTCTGAAACGTTGCGGAAAAGCAGAAAGCAGTTGATCATAATACACATCGAGGTTTTTCTGATCGGGCATGGTATATTCCAACCTCAACTGAAAACGGCGAAGCAAAGCGGAATCAATGAAATCCAGATGATTGGTGGCTGCAATCATGATCACCTCTTCCGGAAGATAATCAATGAGCTGGATGAGCGTATTCACCAGCCGTCGCATTTCCCCGACATCTTTTTCATCAAAATCGCGGGCCACTCCAATATGGTCAAATTCATCCAGAAACAGCACCGCTTTGTCCCATTTTGCCTTATCAAAAATAGCATTCAGATTTTTGGCTGTTTCTCCGATTCTTGAATTTACCAGAGTGCTGAGGCTAACGATGATCAGCTTTTTCTTCAGTGCTGTAGCGATGGCTTTTGCCGTATAAGTTTTGCCACATCCTGAACTTCCGTGCAACAGAATTTTATTGCTGACCTGCAAATTGTATTTTCTGAGTTCGGGCAGATGACGGTTCTCGCGAATCAACTGTACCAATTGTTTTCTGTTGGTATCAGAAATCAAAACATCATCCAGAGATACTGGTTCGCGGGAAGTGATGGTGAGGCCTGCTGTGCTCATACTTGCATTCTTTTTTACAAAATTAAGGTTTATAAAACAAGGGAATGAAAATTATATAACATTATGGATTATAAATTACAAATGTTAAGTTTTGTTTTCTGCTAACTTTGAATACATTAAAAAATAAAGAATATGTCTGAAAATATCCTGTCCCTCGAAGATTTAAAGTTTCTCGAAAACCTGCACCAAAAGTATGGTATTGATTTTCTGAGATTTGACGAAAACGGTATCAAAATTAATAATGAACATATTGTTTTTGATGATATTTCCAATGTCGATTATTACAATATGCTGACGGAAATTTCAAAAAAACTGAAATACAGGTTGAATTCTAATTTCCAGATGAATTTCTCCAGCGGTTTTCAGTTTGATGTAGAACGGTTGAGTTCCCTTCCTACTTTTAATGATTAAAGTACTCCCAAACTATTTTGCCTTTTCGTGCTCCCAGAATTTCTGCCAGCGTTTCGAAAGGCGCTTCTTTTATTCTCTTTACAGATTTCAATCTTTTGAAAAGCAATTCTATTGATTTTTCCCCTACTCCCGGAATTTCTTCCAGTTCCGTCTGGATGGTCGCATTTTTTCTGCGCGTCCGGTGATGCCGTACTCCGAAACGGTGTGCCTCGTCGCGAACCCGCTGAAGGATTTTGAGTGTTTCTGATTTTTTATCCAGATACAACGGGATCGGATCTTCTGGAAAATAAATTTCTTCCAGCCTTTTTGCAATTCCGATCACCGTTACTTTTCCATAAATTCCAAGTAATTTCAAACTTTTCACTGCCGACGAAAGCTGGCCTTTTCCGCCATCAATCAAAATGAGCTGTGGCAAAGCTTCCCCTTCATCCACCATTCTACGGTATCTTCTGTAAATCACTTCTTCCATCGTGGCAAAATCATTGGCTCCTTCTACGGTTTTAGGATGAAAAATGCGGTAATCACTTTTGCTGGGTTTTCCGTCTCTGAACACTACACACGCAGACACCGGATGGGTTCCCTGAATATTGGAATTATCAAAACCTTCGATGTGGCGCGGTTCTTCCGGCATGCGCAACAGCTTTTGCATTTCCGCCATAATGCGGTTGGTGTGGCGTTCCGGGTCTACAATCTGCACCTGCTTCAGTTTTTCGATGCGGTATTCTTTGGCATTTCTTTCAGAAAGTTCCACAATGCGTTTTTTATCCCCTACTTTCGGTACCAGAAGTTTCACAGCAGGAATTTCGACAGAAATATGAAAAGGAAGCAGAATTTCTTTGGAATGAGAACTGAATTTCTGCCGGATTTCGATAATGGCTTCTTCCAGAATATCTTCATCGGTTTCCTCCAGCACTTTCTTTATTTCCGTCGTGTAACTCTGGATGATATTGCCGTTTCTGATTTTAAAGAAGTTAACATAGGCAGCGGTTTCATCGCTGGTCATTCCGAACACATCTACATCGTCAATATTCGGATTTACCACCGTATGTTTGGCCTGATATTCTTCTAAAAGATCAATGCGTTCTTTCACCATCTGAGCATTTTCAAACTCCAAAAGCGAAGCATATCTCGTCATTTCTTCGGTGAGGTAATTTCTTGCCATCCGGAAATCACCTTTGACAATCCCGCGGATGGCTTCAATTTTCTTATCATATTCCTCTTTGCTTTCCAGCTGTTCGCAAGGCCCTGCACAGTTTTTAATATGATACTCGAGACACACTCTGTATTTTCTTTCGGCAATCTTCTGTGGCGCAAGATTCAGGTTACAGGTCCGCAATTTATAAAGATGCTTTATGGTGTCCAGCAGCACTTTTGCAGGCCTTACTTTCGCATACGGCCCGTAATATTCAGATCCGTCTTTAATCAGCGTTCGGGTAAGAAAAATTCTGGGAAAATCTTCATTTTTAATACAAATCCAGGGATAGGTTTTGTCATCCTTCATCATCACATTGTAAAACGGCTGATGTTCTTTGATGAGATTATTTTCAAGAAGCAACGCATCATATTCACTGGGGACGATGGTGGTTTCCAGCCGGTGAATTTTCCCCACCATAATTCGGGTGCGGTATCCTGAAAGATTTTTATTGAAATAAGAAAGTACTCTTTTCTTGATATTTTTCGCCTTGCCCACATACAGCAACTGTCCGTTTTTATCGTAATAACGGTACACTCCGGGATCTGAAGGAAGGGTTTTTAATTGTAATTCTAAATCGCTCTTCACAAAGCAAAAATACGGAAAATAGAATTCTGAGAAATTGTGTAATTTTAGAGCAAATTTTTATATGATGATATACGGTGTCAACACCTTTACTTTCCACGATGTTCTGAAGATTGCCAAAAATCCTGAGATCGCAAAAATTGATACACAGGCACGCGAACAAATCCTGAGATCGCAGGAAAATGTCCGGAAGATTGTTGCCTCGGACCGAACGGTGTATGGTATTAATACGGGATTCGGGCCGCTTTGTGATGTGAAAATATCTGAAGAAGAAACGGCGCAGCTTCAGCACAATCTCATTATTTCTCATGCAGTAGGCGTAGGAAAACCTATAAACAAAGAACTGTCGAAGATCATGATGATCGCAAAAATCCATGCGCTGTCCAAAGGGTATTCCGGCGTTTCTCTGGAAGTTATCGAAAGAATGCAACTGATGCTACAGAAAGACATTATTCCCGTGATTCCTGAACAGGGTTCGGTAGGTGCTTCCGGCGATCTTGCTCCTCTTGCACACATGGTACTTCCGTTGGTCGGACTGGGAAAAGTCTGGAAAAATGACCAGCCTCATGATACCGCTTCGGTTCTGCAGGAACATGGTTTGCTTCCTTTACAATTGGGCCCGAAAGAAGGACTCGGACTCATCAACGGAACTCAGTTCATTTTAGCACACGCGATACAGGGACTTGAAAAAATGGAATACCTGCTGGATCTTGCCGATCTGGCTGCGGCGATGTCACTGGAAGCCTATCGTGGTTCGTCAAGCCCGTTCAGGAAAGAACTTCATGAGATCCGGCCTTTCGAAGGCAGCCGCAAATCTGCTTCCCGAATGCTGAAGTTTCTGAAAAACTCCGAGAATTTAAAATCTCACGAATTCTGCGACCGCGTTCAGGATCCTTATTCCTTCCGGTGCGTTCCGCAGGTGCACGGAGCCAGCAGAAATGCTTTCACCCATTTAAGAGCCCTGGCGGAAACCGAACTGAATTCCGTCACTGACAATCCGATTATTTTGAGTGAAGAGGAAAGTATTTCCGGAGGAAACTTCCACGGACAACTGATGGCGCTGCCATTAGATTATGCCACGCTGGCCGCCGCAGAATTAGGAAACATTTCGGACAGAAGAAGTTATCTGCTGCTGGAAGGGAAATTTGGATTGCCCAGGCTTTTAACAGAAAGCTCCGGACTGAATTCCGGATTTATGATTCCACAATAT
>JADMKO010000187.1:0-2328 GCA_015478785.1 Chryseobacterium sp.
GCTCCTGCTGATAAGGTTCTTTTTAATCCTTTTTCATCATCAGCAGCTTCTGCCATCAGCCTTTCATAAGATTTCGTTTTCCATAGATTTGACATAGCTTATCTTTTTATTAATTTCCAAAAATATAAAATTTAATAGGTTATTAACATTTTCAAACCATAAAAATGTGATTTATCTTTCATTTTCTTTGATAATCAACTGATTTTCATCCGTAATTAGAATGGAGTGTTTTACAGAGAGTCAATAATTGTGTATTGTTAATTTTGTAACATATCAAAATTGTTCTTTTTATTATATTGATAATCAGTATCTAATGATTAAGATATTGCATGAGAGTGGATTCACTAATTATCAAAGCAAAAACTGCTGGAAATTTAGGAAGTTCAAATAGACTATCTGAAGATCTGATGAAATAAATTAACATGAATAAAATTAAAGAACTGACCAGTTAAAAAATGATTTTTCAGATAAATTCTCAACAAATAATTCCGTTAAACTGTAAACTAAACATAAAAAAACCGCTCCAATGAAGCGGTTTTCAAAATAGTGCCCGGAACAGGACTCGAACCTGCAAGCCTTTCAGCACCCGCACCTGAAACGAGCGTGTCTACCAATTTCACCATCCGGGCATTGTGATGTTGAAATTTAGAGCTGCAAATATAGGAAATCGGCGGAAACGACAAACTATAACTGTGGATTTTTTTAATTCAATGGAGGCGTATCCTTCCTGAAACCTGATTCTAAGCATTATTTTTTTATCGCTTGATAATTTCTTAATTTTGTGGAAGAAAATGAAAGACGAATCCCTCTTATCGTTGATCCATCTGGCCAAGGAAAAAAACCAGAAAGCACAAACGCAACTGATCAATCTGTTTTGGGTGGATGTGTTCACTTTTGTGCTTCATAAGGTGAGGGATGAGAATGATGCAGATGAAATTACCGTCAGTGTTTTCTCGAAAATCCTCAACAAACTGGATTTGTATGATCCGGCTTTTCAGTTTAAAACCTGGATGCTCACCATCGCACAAAATACAGTAATTGATTTTTGGAGAAAGAAAAGCCGCGATAACGAAGATCCTACGGATGGAATTCATCATTTCAAAAACCAGTTTGCAAAATCGCCGGAAGAACTGATGATTTCGGAAGAAGAACAGGAAAAAATTCTTAAAATCATCGAAAGTATGGATACCAAAAATCAAGAGATTATCCGTCTTCGTTTTTTTGAGGAAAAGAGCATTAAAGAAATCGCAGAAGAACTGCAGCTGTCGGTTTCCAATACCAAAGTGCGCATTATGCGCGCCAAAAAATTACTTGCAGAACTTTTAAAAGAATAAAAACCGCTGTCTGCTGACAGTTTATCATATGGAAAACCCAACATTAGGTACCGATACTACCATACAAAAACCAAAATGGATCCGCGTAAAACTTCCTACAGGAAAGAATTACCGCGAACTCCGTACGTTGGTAGATAAATATAAACTCAACACCATTTGCCAAAGCGGGAGCTGCCCGAATATGGGAGAATGCTGGGGCGAAGGTACAGCCACGTTTATGATTCTGGGAAACATCTGCACCCGAAGCTGCGGGTTCTGTGGCGTGAAAACGGGAAAACCCTTGGAAGTGAACTGGGATGAGCCTGAAAAAGTGGCACGTTCCATTAAATTAATGAAAATAAAACATGCGGTACTCACTTCTGTGGATAGGGACGATTTGAAAGATATGGGATCGATTCTGTGGGCAGAAACTGTGAACGCCGTGCGCAGAATTTCTCCGGGAACGACGATGGAAACACTGATTCCCGATTTTCAGGGAATTCACAAACATCTGGATAGAATTCTGGAAGTAGCACCGGAAGTGATTTCTCACAATATGGAAACCGTAAAAAGGCTGACGCGGGAAGTGCGCATTCAGGCGAAATATGAACGCAGTCTTGAAGTGTTGCGTTACCTGAAAGAAGCGGGACAAAACCGTACCAAAACCGGCATTATGTTGGGATTGGGTGAAGAGAAATCGGAAGTTTTCCAGGCCATCGAAGATGTGCGGAATGCGAATGTGGACGTGATTACTTTAGGCCAATATCTTCAACCTACCAAAAAACACCTGCCGGTAAAAAGATTTGTGAGTCCGGAAGAATTCAATGAATACGGTGATTTTGCCAGAAGCCTAGGTTTCCGCCATGTGGAAAGTTCACCTTTGGTGAGAAGTTCTTATCATGCCGAAAAACATATTCACTGATGAAGCAGGAAAAAGGAGTTGACCAATTCAGAAAATAATTTATCTTTATCATTTTATTATAAAAAACGAATACAATATGAAATTCAATACCCT
>JADMKO010000187.1:2338-6263 GCA_015478785.1 Chryseobacterium sp.
CAATACCCTCGCATTATTGGCGTTGCTTTCTGTGGGAGCTGTAAGCTGTAAAGAAAAAACAGCATCAGATCAGGAAAACAGTGCCGTTACGCAAACAAAAAGCGGAAACCTGACAACGGATGAACTGAAAACAGAAATTAATGGTATTACCCATCGCTCTTACGCTGCGTATAATGCTGATCTGGAAGGGCCGCTTCCGGTGGTATTCGTGCTTCCCGAATGGTGGGGACTGAATGATTATGTGAAAAACAGAGTTCATCAGCTTGCAGAGTTGGGGTACTATGCAGTAGGAGTGGATTATTACGGCGATCAGAAAGTGGTGGATACACCTGAAGAAGCTAAAAAACTGGCCTCACATTTTTACGAAATTCCGATTGACGCCCGCAGAATGTTTGACGCAGCAAAACATCAGGTAAGTCTTGTGGAAAAGGCAGATTACAATAAAATGGCTATTATCGGTTATTGTTTCGGCGGAGCTCAGGCTCTGAATATGGGCCGGATTTCTGATGATTTCAAAGGCGTGGTGAGTTTTCACGGAAACCTGAGCACAGGAATCCGCGCTAAGAATAAATCGGTACAGTATCTTGTGTTGAATGGCGCTGCCGACGAAATGGTATCTCAGGAAGAGATTGCCTCATTTAAAAAAGAAATGGACAGCGCAAAAATCAAATATACGTTCATCGATTATCCTGATGCCAAACATGCGTTCACCAATCCGAAAGCTACAGAAATCGGTAAAAAACACGGACTGGATATTGCCTACAATAAAGAAGCTGACGAAAAATCCTGGAACGAAATGAAAAAGTTTCTGGAGGATATCTTTAAATAATACAAGATAATAAACACAACAAACCCCGAATTTAAGTGAGAGAATCCGGGGTTTGTTATTTCAAAAGTGTTCTAAACTTTGACAAAAATAAGAATCAACTTTTATACTTTCAGGTTTCCTTCAACGCCATCGCTGTTGTCGGTTTTATTTCCGGTAATGGCGGACGTTACAAAACTGATCAGGGAAACTAGTTTTCCGGCCTTTGTATCCCAATAATAGGCGTTTTCCGGAGCTACACGGATGATGGAAATTAACGGGTCATCCTTTCCGTCGAACCAGGCATTCGCCATCGGAGTCCATTGCTCTTCAATTGTATCGCGGTCTCCATAAATATACGCTTTCCCGTAAATGGATAAAAATTCGGAATCTCCTTTGTTGATGAAATACAATTGCACCCGGCGATCTTCCCTTATTTCAAAATTTTTGTTGCTGGTCTCGCTGCTCAGAAACCAAAGATTTCCCTGTGCATCACATTCCTGAAGTGCCATCGGCCGTGCATTGTTGGGCAGGGAAGTAAGTTCTGTGCAGAACATACACACGCCGGCTCTTTCGGAAAGTTCTTTTAGTTTCTTGACCGCTTCAGTATCGGTTAAATTTTCTGTTGACATATTTCTATTTTTTTGGTTAATCATCTTTTTCATTTCCGTTGGCGCACCAAAATAAGGCATTGGCAAGGTCGCTGCATGGATATGATTTTACTTCTCCCGGCATCAGAACACTGAAAATATCCGTAAAATTCTGAACTCCTTTTTGATCCGTCACAATAGCAATACGGTTCCATTTGGTGAGGTTCTTCAGGCCTAAAAGCACATCCTGAATCCACGCTCCGAAAGTGAAATTATCCACATCTGTATTCAGTAGCAACAGGTAATTCAGTTCATCAAAAACATTTACTTTAGCTTCTACATGAGGCAGCACGAGGTTTTCAAAATCTTCTTTTGTTACCTCTCCTGATGCTTTGAAAGCCGCCACATGATCGGGAGTATCGGGAATTACTGTTATCATTTTAAAGTTGTTTTTACAAAAATACAGCATGAGATCTTTTTCTCATTATACGATTCCGTCACTTGTATTATATAATTTTTCAAGGAATTCTGCTTGCTATTGACGTGCAAAGATGTACCTTTCCAAAGAAAAAAAGATAGCATGCAAGCAGTACTCATCATCATCGGCGATGAAATCCTGTCCGGAAATACGATTGATACCAACTCGAATTTTATGGCTGCCCAACTGAAGGAAATCGGTATCCCGGTGAAACAGATTTTGACAGTATCGGATGAGGTCAGGTCCATTAAATCGGCACTGAAGCTGGGTTTTGAAATGGGAAATCTGGTCATCAGTACCGGTGGATTGGGTACGACCAATGATGATGTAACCAAAAAGGTTTTCAAAGAATTTTTCCAAGACGAGATTATTTTTCATCAGGAAACCTACGACCATCTGGAAAGACTTTTTATAAAAAGAAAACGAACCCGGTTGCTGGATCTCAACCGAAGTCAGGCTGAAGTGTTGTCCAAAGCGGTTATTTTCCAGAACGATAACGGAACAGCTCCCGGACAGATGGTTTCAGAAAATGGGAAAACAGCCATTTTCCTTCCCGGAGTTCCTTATGAAATGAAACCGCTGTTCAGCGATAAAGTAATTCCCTGGCTCACCCAGAATTTTCAACTGGGGCATCTTCTTACGCGCGTCGTTTCCGTTGTTGGAATTCCGGAAAGTCTGCTCTCAGATACCATTCAGCAATGGGAAAGCGAACTTCCGGATCACCTCAGTCTTTCTTATCTTCCCATTGGAAACCGTATTAAGCTGAGAATCAGCGGCAGCAGCGATAATAAAATACAACTTGAAAATGAACTGGAAGAACAGGTTCAGAAACTGAAACCTTACATTACAGGGCACATTCTTTCCTTTAATGGAAACGAAATTCAGGACATCGTAAAAGAAGTTCTCTTATCTAAAAACCTGACGATCTCTTCTGCAGAAAGCTGTACAGGCGGCGGAATTGCGCGGTTGCTGACTTCCTGCAGCGGAAGTTCCGGCTATTTTTCAGGAGGAATTATTGCTTATGATGCCAGGAAGAAAGTTGAAATTTTAGGAGTGTCCGAAAATACCATCCGGGAAAAGACAACGGTTTCCGAAGAAACGGCGCAGGAAATGAGCTTGGGTTGCCAAAAACTCTTCAAAACGAATATTGCAGTCGCCACTACCGGCGTAGCGGGGCCGTCGCCGGATGAATTTGGAAATGAAGTGGGAACGGTGTTTTATTCTGTTCGGATAGATGAAAAAGAATATACCCGAAAACTTTTTCTTCCGCATCTGGACCGGAACGATTTCATGAATTTTGTTTCCCAGCGAGTTCTTCAGGAATTGGCAGAATTGCTGGTTCATCCTGAAAAAAGGGAAGGGTAATTCAATATTTTTGTAACTTTAAGACTTGATAAGCAACCAATATAGATATTCAACAATTATTTAGAAATGAAAAAAAATATCATCAGCATTCTCGCACTTTCCGGCATCGTGTTTTTCCATTCGTGCACCGTGAAAAATAAGGTCGCAGAAACGCCTGCAGAAAAACCTGAAAAAATCGTGAAACAGGAAATTAACTCCACAATGCCTGAAAATGGACTGAACCTTGAGTATATGGACACCACCGTCCGTCCGCAGGATGATTTTTTCAGTTACGTAAACGGCAACTGGTACAAAACCACCAACATTCCTTCAGACCGCGCTTCCTGGGGTTCCTTCAACAAACTGCGGGAAGATACGGACAATGCATCGCTCAATATTCTCAATGCCATTCTTTCCAAAAACTATGACGAAGGTACAGAAGGACAGAAAATCCAGAACTTGTACGGTACTTTCATGGATTGGAACAAACGAAATGCGGAAGGACTCTCCCCAGTTAAAGCCGATTTGGCTAAAATAGACGCCATTAAATCAATTTCTGATTTGCAAAATTATTTGAACGGAGCCACCCGAAAAGGCAACAATCCTTTCTATTCCTGGAGAGTGGGTGCAGATCTGAAAAATTCCGTGATGAATGCGGTTTACCTGAACGGACCTTCTTTAGGATTAGGGAAAGATTATTATCAGAAA
>JADMKO010000187.1:6363-8673 GCA_015478785.1 Chryseobacterium sp.
GTGAACTGAAGTATTATCAGAATATGGATTCGTTCATCAATTCCAAAAATCTTCCTTTGCTGAAAGACTATATGAAGTTTCATCTTCTCAGAGGAAATCTGGGCAATCTGGATAAAAAAATGGACGATCTGCAGTTTGATTTTTATTCTAAATATTTACAGGGACAACAGGAGCAGCGGCCGATGGATAAACGGGGCCTGCAAATGATCAACAGTGTTCTGGGAGAAGCATTCGGGAAGCTGTATGTGGAAGAGAATTTTTCTCCGGAAGCCAAAGCGCAGATGGAAACGTATATCAACTATCTCAGAAAAGCATTTTCAGCAAGAATTGATCAACTGGACTGGATGTCGCCAGAAACTAAAGTAAAAGCTCAGGAAAAATTGTCTAAATTTAATGTGAAAATCGCCTATCCGGATCAGTGGAGAGATTATTCCAAACTGGTGATGGAATCGCCAAAAAGCGGTGGAACATTATATCAGAATATGGAAAACTTAACTGCCTGGCATTATCAGCGGAATCTGGCAAAGATAGGACAGCTTGTGGATAAAAAAGAATGGGCCATGTCGCCTCAGACTGTCAATGCGTATTATAGTTCTTCTAACAATGAAATCGTGTTTCCTGCAGCCATTCTCCAGCCTCCTTTTTTTAATTTCAAAGCAGATCCTGCTGTTAATTTCGGTGGAATAGGAGCGGTAATCGGCCACGAAATTTCTCATGGTTTCGACGATGGCGGTTCCAGATTTGACGGCGACGGCAATCTGAAAAACTGGTGGACGGATGCTGACCGGAAGAATTTCGATGCAAAAGTATCGCAACTGGCAGCACAATACGACGAGTATGAGCCTGTGAAAGGTTCTTTTGTGAACGGTAAATTTACCAGCGGGGAAAATATCGGCGATTTAGGCGGTGTTGCCGTGGCGTATGAAGCCTTACAAATGTACCTGAGAGATCATGGAAATCCGGGCCGGATCAGTGGGTTTTCTCAAAACCAGCGATTTTTTATGAGTTGGGCAACGGTCTGGAGAACGAAATCTACGGATCAGTATATTCAGAACCAAGTGAAAACCGATCCCCATTCTCCCGGTTATTACAGGGCTTTCGCGCCGCTATTAAATATAGATGCTTTCCACGAAGCTTTTAAAACCCAACCCGGAGATGCGATGTACAAAAAACCTGAGGAAAGAATTTCCATCTGGTAGAAAAATCATTATCTAAACCCCTTTCGTAATCTATGAACGGGGTTTTTATTTCTTTTAAAAAAATAATCATGGAAAATACAATTGAAATACGGAATCTGAATTTCGGTTTCCAGCCGGGAAAACCGATTCTGAAAAATGTGAATATGAACATTCCCAAAGGATCCATCTATGGATTTCTCGGAGCCAACGGAGCAGGTAAATCTACCACCATGCGTTTGGTGATGGGATTATTTAATGATCCCGAGAACTCCGTAAAAGTATTTGGAGAAACGGTTTCTAACATCTATCCGGAAGGACTTCACCGAATAGGTTCGCTTATCGATTATCCGGCGTTTTATGATCACTTATCGGGTTATGATAACCTGAAAATTGTATGCACAATTCGCGGACTGGAGGAGAGCAAAATAGAGGAAGTGCTGTCGCTTGTGGGACTTTCAAAAGCGGCAAAAATGAAAATGAGAAGGTATTCGCTGGGAATGAAACAGCGGTTGGCCATTGCTTTGGCGCTTATCAGCAATCCGGAATTATTGGTTCTGGATGAACCTGTCAACGGCCTGGATCCCGGCGGTATGGTGGAAATAAGAGAGTTGCTCATTCGGCTGAATCAGCAGCACGGTGTTACGATTTTTATTTCCAGCCATCTTCTCCAGGAAATTGATAAAATGGTAACGCATCTGGCCGTAATTGCAGATGGAGAAATTAAATTTCAGGGCAGCAAGGAAGAGCTGAAAGAATTATATAAGTTTCAGAAAACGAAATTTTTCATGAATAATGCTGCTGAATTTATTGAATTTTTAAACTTTGATTATGAAGCAGAACTGAAATCTCCAACCGAAATTTCGGTGGTGACACAATCTACGGAAGATGTTGCCAAGATTAACAGAATAGTCACAGAAAAAGGTGCCGGTGTTTATCAGATCAGTGCAGGAGGTGGCCTGGAAGAATGGTTTATGGAACTTACAAAACAAAACTAACGTGAAAAAAGAATTACAGTTTTTAGCGACGGCTTTTCGTGCAGAATGGCTTAAAATAAAAGGATTGGGACTACTCACCTTAGGAATGGCCATTGCGGCTATTCTGCCACTTTTAATGTTTGCCACCCATATCTTCC